>NZ_FZQY01000008.1 GCF_900199585.1 Helicobacter sp. 'house sparrow 1'
ACCAATACTATTACTTTAACTACATTAAAGATGGCAGGATCAGTCTTTGCAACCCAAAAAGGAAACAATATAATAAAAATTGGCAATGATTCAAGCAGTATGCCAAGCAATATGACAGGTGATATTACCGCAGAGGATGAAGGCTCTAAAAATACTCTAGAAACTTATCTCACACAAATTAGAGGAAATATTACTGCAACAAATAATGGAACTAATGATCTCAAACTTTATGGTGGAGGGGTAAATGGTATCATTCTTGCGCAAAATAGTGGTACTAACACTATTGTCCTAGGCAATGAAACAAAACAAACAACAATTACAGGCAGTATCCAATCTCAAGAGAGTGGAACTAATACCATCACTCTTAAAAATGCAACAATTTCTCAAGGCATTATTGCAAATACACAAGGAAAAAATACTATTACCATTACAAGCACAGAAGAATCTAATTCCTCTAGTGATATTGTCGCAAATGCAGATGGAACTAATGATATTACATTCCAAAATGCTCATCTTACAGGCACTATACTTGCAAATAAAGGTGGAGGCAACACCATTGCAGATAATATGGATTTTTCAAAGCTTATTGGATCTGTGATTGCAGATTCTGGAATCAATAGACTCACTATTTCAAATATGGAAGTTACAGATACACTTTTTGCACAAAACTCTGGGCAAAATGAAGTTAAAGCACTAACCACATTATTTAAAAATACAAATATCAAAGCACATACAAGTGGAACCAACACAATTAATATTACAGGTGGAAAACTAGAAAGTACATTTATTGAAGCTCAAGATGAAAATTCTAGCAACACCATCACGCTAAATAATTCCTCTTCCCACATTAATATAGGCATATCAAATCCTGATACGCCAACCAACCCTGATGATACCTCTAGCATTCCTAATCAAACTGCAATTCTTGCCAATGGGAGTGAAAGCACCAGAAATACCATTATAGATAATGCAAATGGGGATAATGTTATTAATGGCGGTATTCACGCACTAAAAAGCGGTATCAATGAGATTACTCTTAAAAAAATAATGATGATGGGAAATATTGTTGCCAAGGAATATGGAAACAACATTATTAATTTTGGAGAAAATGCCACAAGCAAATTGACAGGAAATATAATCGCAGACAATGCAACAAATACACTCACACTTAAGCAATTAGATTTTAACGGCTCTGCTCAAGCTTTAAGCGATAATTCACTCAATACCATCACATTAAGTTCTGGAAGTTTTAAGGGGTATTTGGTAGCAATCTCAACAAATGAAGATTCTAAAAATGATATTACTATAAATAATGCTACCATCCACCTTATAGGCACACAAGTTAAAGATAAAAATGGTGCAAACATTGGAACAGGAAATGATGCAATTTATACAGAGGGTGAAAAGGCTAAAAATGATATCAAAGACAACACTTCCAACACTTGGACAATTGATGGAAATATTACAGCTTTTAATGGTGGAAAAAATATTTATGATTTTAAAAATCAGGTAAATATGACAGGCTCTCTTTCTGCCTCACTCATTAATGCAAAAAATGAAATCATCATTGAAAATAACTCTTTTATACAAAAAGGCTACATCAAAGCACAGGGTGATGAAGTTTTTAACACCATAACTGCAAACTCAGCTTCAAAAATAGATTCAATGTATCTTGAAGCAATATCACAAACCAAAGAAGCTATAAATACACTAAAAATGCAAAATACCTCAACAATGAATCTTGTCTCAAATCCTGATACAGGCAATGCGATTTTGGCCCAAAATCTTCTTGCAAGCAATCATATTTCTGGAGAAAGCACATCAAAACATACTATTACGGGAAATATTCTTGCAGATATTGGAACCAATACAATTACCTTAAAGCTCTTGGATATCACTGGGGATTTACTTACAACCAAGGAAGGGAAAAATCTTATTTCTATCACTTCTAGCGGAGATACAGTATCTAATGTGGTAGGAGATATCAAGGCTTATACTGGCACCAATACCCTAAATTTTGGACAAACAAAGCTAACATCTGCCACAGTGATTGCAGATGGAAAGGGCACATATAATAAAATTGTTTTTGATAAAACCTCAAGCTTTAGCATTACCAATCAAGATTCTACCTATGCACTTTATGCAAATGAAGAAGGTGCAAGAAATCTTATCACACAAGCTGAAGAAAATGGCAATCTCTCTGGCACAACTACAGGAAATATTTCTGGAAATGTGATTGCACGCAAAAATGGCTTAAATACAATCTCAAAAATTGAAAGCCTAAAAATTGAACAAGGCTTTGTGGAATCAAGTAATAAAAATTCCAAAAATGAAATTGTGTTAAAAAGGCTAACTCTTGATCTTATTAAATCAAATGCTGATAATGCAATTCTTGCAAATGGAAGTGGAGCAACAAACCTTTTAAAAGGGGAGGACTTATATACCAATCAAGATGTTAGCAAGATAGAAGGTAATATCCGAGCAAATAATGGTGGCATCAATGATATTGCACTTTATGCACTTAATATGAATGGGAATGTCATTGCACAAAAATCAGGAGTTAATCTCATTGTTTTAGGAGAAGAAGGAGTAAAAACACAATCTTCAATTATAGGTAGTATTTTTGCAAATGAAGTAGCTTCAAAAAACACAATGACTCTTCATAGTAATACTTTAGTTACATTAGACAAAAGCACTCAAGGGGATAATGCGATTTTAGCTAGTGGTGAAAATGCAGAGAATTCTATTGTAGGAACAACTCAAGAAGATTCTATAATCAAATCTAATATTTCTGCACTAGATGGAGGAAAGAATACTTTAGAACTTGAGAATATGAGTATAAAAGGTAGTATTTTTGCAAGCAATGCAGGAAAAAACAATTTTGTATTTAAAAATTCCAAAGAACTTATTTTTGACACGGTGCAAGCAAGCGGAATTAGTGCCCTAAATACATTAGTATCTAATGCTGTTGGCACACTAAGTGGAATATTAGTAGCTAATAATAGCGGAGAAAATGACTTTAGAATTACACTAAAAAGTCCAGATACAAGTCCTACTTTAAATATCATTACCGAAGAATTCAGTAAAAACACTGTAATTTTACAAGGCACTACTACTGCAAAAAGTCAAATCCTTTATAATGGGGGCAATACAGTAGCAATCTTTTCAGGAAGTTCAAGTGTAACCAATCAAGCACAAACTGATATTAAAGATGAGGATTATAAAAATGGTATCAAACTGACACTTGATTCCAACAGGGCTAATAGTATTTTAAAGGATTTTAGAAATATACAAGGTTTGCAAAATAATCTGACTTCTATTGAGATGCTAGATCCCAATACAATTTCTATTTCAGGTGTTTATATTGGCAGAATTGATTTTTTAGCTCCTCAAACAGCAACAAGGTCTAACGATTCTATCCAGATTCAAATAAAAGAAAATTCTGCTCTAATCTCTAGGATTAATATAAAAAGTGAAAATACAGATGCTAGAAAAACCAATATTTCCTTAGATCAGGGCGGAAAATGGATTGCAACTCCAAATAATATCTCAAAAATTGCAATCAATCAGCTCTCAGCAAAGGCTTCAAAGATTAATATTAATGAAAGCTCCCTAAGCACTCTAGCTCAAAACAACACTATTGTTGATATTGCAACCGGTGGTTATGCTTCAAAATATTCTATTACTAAAGATGTTTTTACTGATTTGATGATCAATAATGCATCAAATCTTAATAATACAATTTTTAGAATCTATTCTGATCCTATCAATCAACAAAGTGATAAAATCACAATTATAAATGCTGAGGAACAAACAAATAGCGCAATTTTACAAGTTTATTACACAAACTATAGCTTACAAAATTCTTCAAAATACAACAAACAAGTTTTAGTAGCCACAGTAGATACAAATGCTAAAGAAAAATTTTCTTTTGATATCTCAAAACCAACAACTGTAGAACAAGGATATACACTCGTTACTACAGAGTTTGAAAAAAAGACAGAAAAGAAAAATTCAACAAGCAATAATGAGGTGGATAATTATTATATAAAGTCTTACAACAAAAGTCTCACATCTGAAGCAAAAAATAATTCATATAGCATCTTGGGAGTAAATTATCTTGTATTTTTGGCTAATACCAACAACATTAATAAAAGACTAGGTGAAAAAAGAGATGAGGATTATAGCGATAGTTTTTGGTTTAGAAGCTATGGGGGACAGATCACTCAAAATCTTGGCTCAAAAGTTGTAAATAATTATGTAAGCATACAGGGTGGTTATGATTATGGTTTTGGCAATGAAGTTAGTATGCATTTCATAGGTGGGGCATTAGGCTATGGTTATAACTTTCTAAACTCCAATCTCTGGAAAATGCAATCTCAAATCTTAAGCGGTGCTCTTTATTACTCTTATATTAGAAATTCTGGAATCTACACAGATACTATTTTTAAATACGATGCCATCTCTACAAAACCACAAGCACAAGATCTTTATAATAATATCAACAATAGTGCTTTCTCACTTACACAAGAATTAGGGTATCGTCTCTACTTTGGTCAAAAGAAAAATATGTTTATGGAATTTCAAACAGAAGCCATTGTGGGGTATTTGCTTGGTTTTAAAGCTTTGCAATCTCTCAATAATGAAACATTAAGTTCTAGTGTAAATGATTTCCTTGCTTTTAGAGGTAGAGTTGGTAGTGCTTTTGCTTATCGACTAAAAACTGCAGGAACTCAAACTGATTTTAGAATAGGAATCTCTTATATTGGTGACTACAATACTGCAAAATTTGAATTAGATTCCAATGGAACAAAAGATAGCCTAACAATGGGTTATAACCAAATGATAAGCGCATCTTTAGGAATTAATTCTTATATTACAAAGAAAATGAGGATTTATATGGAAGGGGAGATGGCTTTTATGGGCAAAAGCATCAATCAAAACTATTCAGCAAATTTTGGAATAAGGTATAGTTTTGGCACCACAAAAAAAGAAGATATTGATTCTGATTTAAAACAAGAAGAAGTAAATGATTTTTACAAACTCAATATTGAGGCATCAAAAATTAAATGCAACGGATGTAATCCAGAAAGCGGATTTTATATCCAGTTAGTGGAGTTACCAAAAGCCAATACAAGCTTAAATGAATATCTCAATAAATTTCAGTATAGAATCTATACGCAAGAGAATAAAGCTACCTACTATGTTGGACCTTATGAAAACTTAGAAGAAGCAAAAAAACAACAAGATTTTATAAATAAAATTAAACAAAGTCTAACAAAAAATCCAAATGCCATCACAGAGATTTATAAAATTAATAATAAAAGCAAGAACTAAAAAAGCAAAATAGCATTTTGATGCTTATTTGCTGGTTTGGATTGTATAATAACGCAAAAAAATGCAAATAAGGATTGTGCTTTGGATTCTAAATACACTACAGATATTTTATTAGACTCTCTTCCATTTATCAAACAATTTAGACATAAAACCATAGTAATTAAGTATGGAGGATCAGTCCAAATTAATCCAGAACTAAAAGAGAATTTTGCAAAAGATATTTCATTGTTGCATCTTTTAGGTATAAGAATTATCATCGTACATGGGGGTGGCAAGGACATTAATATTATGCTTGATAAGCTTCAAATACAAAGTGAGTTTATTAATGGCATTAGATACACGACTAAAGAAGCAATGCCTATTGTAGAGATGGTTTTAAGTGGAAATATCAACAAAGAACTTAGCAACTTCTTAAACCAGCATGGTACCAAGGCTATAGGAATTAGTGGTAAAGATGGAAAAACTTTTAAGGCTATAAGTCAAAATAATAGTTTTACAGGAGAAATTACAGAAGTAAATACAGATTTATTAAAATTACTCCTAGATGGGGAGTTTATTCCTGTAGTAGCACCTATTGCTTATGGAGATGATAATCCACTAGGATATAACATCAATGCAGATTATGTTGCTTGTGAAATTGCAAAAGCAATGAATGCATTAAAAATTATCTTCCTTACAGATACACAGGGTGTTTTAGATGATAAAAAAGAATTAATACCCTCAATCAACAAAGAGGACTTTATACAACTAAAACAAAAAAACATTATTACAGGTGGAATGATTCCTAAGATTCAATCTTGTTTGGAGTGTGTATCTAGTGGAGTAGAAAAAGCTCATATCATCGATGGCAGAATCAAACACTCCATACTCTTAGAGCTTTTTACAAGCGGTGGTATTGGCACAGAAATTTATTAACTTCCTCTTTTTTTTAGCAAATCTGCTATTAGAAAGGCAAGCTCTATAGATTGCATCGCATTTAATCTTGGATCACATTGTGTATTATAGTTGTAAGCAAGGTTAGATTCTGTAATCTCTTGAGAACCTCCTATGCACTCTGTTACATTTGCTCCAGTCATTTCAAGATGCACTCCACCTGCATAACTCCCAAAAGATTCATGTATCTCAAAAAAACACCTTACCTCTTTTAATATACTCTGGAAATCTCTAGTCTTATAACCATTGCAAGTTTTAATTGTATTGCCATGCATAGGATCACAGATCCATAGAATCTTTCTATCCTCTTGCAATACTTCTTGAAGTATTTTAGGAAACTTTTTTTCTATCAAATCCGATCCCATTCTTACAATCAAACTTAATCTCCCTGACTCATTTTTTGGGTTTAAAACATCACAGATTCTTAAAATCTCTTGCGCTGTAATATTAGGGCCAATTTTCACACCAATAGGATTTTTTATACCCCTTAAAAACTCTATATGAGCCCCATTAATATCCCTTGTTCTTTCTCCAACCCACAGCATATGGGCAGAACAATCATAAAACTCTCCACTAAAACTATCCCTTCTTACCAACTGCTCCTCATAATTTAATAATAGTGCTTCATGGCTTGTATAAAAATCTACTTTTTTTAGAGTAGGGGAGTTTTGAGAATTAATTCCACAAGCCTCCATAAATCCAAGTGCTTGAGTAATTCTATCTGCCAACTTTTCATACCGCTTTCCAAAATCATTACTTTTTACAAAATCTAAATTCCACTGATGCACCTCTTTTAAATCTGCAAATCCACCCTGTGCAAAAGCCCTTAAAAGATTTAGTGTAGAAGCACTCTGGTGATATGCTTGTAGCATTCTTTTTGGATCTGGTTTTCTTTTTACAAGGTCTAATGCTATATCATTAATAATATCACCTCTATAGCTAGGATATGTAACACCATCATAAATCTCGACTTCACTTGACCTTGGTTTGGCAAATTGTCCTGCTAATCTTCCAACTTTTATAATAGGACAGCTTCCTGCAAAAGTTAAAATTACACTCATTTGAATGATAACTTTAAAGAGATCTCTAATATTAATAGCACTAAATTGTGAAAAAGATTCTGCACAATCCCCACCCTGAAGCAAAAAAGCTCGTCCTTGACTTGCTAAAGATAAAAAATCTTTTAACTTCCTTGCTTCACCAGCAAACACAAGGGGAGGGAAACTGCCTAATTGTCTCTCTACAAAAGCCAACTCATCTTGATCTTCATAAACAGGATGTTGGGTTATAGGAAATTTTCTCCAAGTTTTACTATTCCACTCTTGCACTCAAACCCCTTAACCATAGAAAATTTTTCTAATTTTTTAAAATAAAATAAAAAAACCCTTTTTTATTTTATTTTAACATAAATGCTATAATTACCCATAATTTACTAGTATGAGGAAGAATATGGAATTTAGTGATGCGCTTTTGCAAAAACTTGAAAAATTAGCAATGTTAGAAGTAGGACAAAATGAACGAGAAGTAGTAAAAAAACAACTTGGTGATATTCTTGAATTTGTAGAAAAAATTAAAAATGTAGATACACAAGGGATTGAGATAAAAAATGATCAACATACCCCCCTTAGAGACGATATACCACACCAGGCAGATATTGCTTCTAATGTGTTAGAACACTCTCCTCAATCAATGCAAGGATTTTTTGTAGTTCCAAAAATTATTGAATAAGTCTCTCAAACTCTTCACTACTGCTTCTTGGCAGACATTGGAGAGTTAAAACATCATCAAAATCTTTATTTACATATTTTTCTATGGCATAGCGACCAATCATTGCTGCATTATCTGAACAAAACTCAAGGGGTGCTAATAAAAGCTTTTTATGATATTTCTTACAAAGTTTTTGCATCCTTTCTCTTAAAGTAACATTTGCACTGGCTCCACCCACAATTGCAAAATAATCAGGAGTTGTAAATCTTTTAAAATAACGCTCAGTTTGTTGCAAGATATGATTACAAGCTGTATTTTGGAAGCTTTTGGCAATCTTTGCTTTTTCTCCTCCTTGCTCTATTACCAAACGCACTGCGTTTTTTAATCCTGAAAAACTAAATGCTATACCTTTGTGATTTCTAAGAGGAACTGGGAAACTATAAAGATCATTGCCATCATATTTTTGTGCCAATTCCTGTATTATAGGTCCTCCAGGATATGTTAATCCTAGCATTTTTGCCACTTTATCAAAACTTTCTCCAAAACTATCATCTAGAGTATTTGCAATGACCCTCATAGATGTTTTACTGCACACCTCAATAATTTGTGTATGTCCTCCAGAGACTAGCAATACCCCCATAGGAAATAAACTTTCTTTTTGATTGATAAATAAGGAATAAATATGTCCTTTGAGATGATTGATACCGATAAGAGGTATTTGAAGCTCAAGACTTAAGACCTTAGCCATCATCAATCCCTCAATTAATGTTACGCTTAAACCAGGTTGTGTAGTAATTGCAATAGCCTTGAGATTCTTAAAATCAACAGCACTTTTTGCCATATAAAGAAGCTTTGGTAAGTCGTTTGCATGCATTCTTGAAGCAATTTCTGGCACTACACCACCATAGTTGCTATGTTCTCTCTCTTGAGAGATTTTTTTATGCCATATTAGCCTTGCATCCTCAATTTGAGTGATGGCAATTGAGCTATCATCACAACTACTTTCAATACTTAAAATCATCTTATAAACCCCTGGCTAATTTTGTTAAAATTATACAAAAAAAGATATAAGAGAGGTAATAATGAAGCGTTTAAAGGCCGAGTGGGAGAAACAAGAAGCTATCCTAATGGCATTCCCTCATCAAAATACAGATTGGAAACCTTATATCAATGAAGCTAGAGAAAATTTCTTAAACATTATAAAGGTAATTTTGCAAGAACAAAAAGTAATTCTTTGCCTAGATCCAAGCGATCAAGAAGGAAAAGATTTTATTAACACGCATCTAAAACACCCAAATCTTATTCTTACACAATGCCTCTTAAACGATACTTGGGCTAGGGATTTTGGCCCTATTAGTATTGAAGAAGACAAGCAGATTAAACTTCTTGATTTTGGTTTTAATGGCTGGGGATTGAAGTTTGCAAGCAATTATGATAATCAAATCTCTAATCATCTTTTAAAACAAAAAATTATTCCTAATCTCTCAACTAAAGATTTAATTTTAGAGGGAGGTAGTATTGACACAGATGGCAAAGGAACTCTGCTTACCAATACTCAGTGCCTACTTGAAAAAAATCGCAACCCTGCTTTAACAAAAGCAGAGATAGAAAAAAAAATAAAAGAATATCTTGGGATTGATAAGATTTTATGGCTCAATCATGGTTTCTTAGAAGGTGATGACACAGACAGTCACATTGACACTTTGGCAAGATTCTTAAATCCTGATACAATTGCTTATATCCAATGCAATGATAAAAAAGATATCCATTATGAAGCATTACAAAAAATGCAAGAAGAACTTAGAAATTTAAGAAATAAAGATAATAAGGCTTATAAATTAGTCCCACTACCGCTTCCTTGTATTCATCATCTTGATGAAAGATTACCCGCAAGCTATGCAAATTTTTTAATTATTAATAACAATAAATTATTGCTTCCTATTTATGGTGACAAAGATCTTGATACAATGGCAATCCAAGCCCTAAGTGATTATTATGAGGTAATTCCTATAGAATGCTCCACTTTAATCAAACAACACGGAAGTCTTCATTGTGTAACAATGCAAATCTATGAGTTATTATAAAATTTTTATCACAGGAAAAGTGCAGGGTGTGGGATTTAGGCCCTGTGTTTATAATATTGCAAAAAAACTCCACCTATGTGGATATATCAGAAACCTTGGAAGTAAAGTAGAAATTTTATTAGACAGGGAGCCTCAAAGCTTCTTAGACTTTTTAAAACAAAATCTACCAAAACAAGCTGTCATTACAAATATACAAATAAAAACGGATCATTCCAAAACAACTTACAAGGACTTTTTTATCTTAGAATCTAAAATATCGCATAACACCATTGATGGTATTATCCCACAGGACCTTAAAATATGCGATGAGTGTTTAAAAGACATAAAAGAACATCAAAGATTTAAACATTATGCTTTTACTACCTGTGTCAATTGTGGTCCAAGATATAGTATTATTGAAAAACTTCCTTATGATAGAAAAAACACGAGTATGAAAAATTTTAAGCTCTGTAAGGCTTGTGATAAAGACTATAATAATCCCTTAAATCGTAGATTTCACGCTCAACCCCTATCTTGTAATGATTGTAAGATTCCACTTAATTTTTCTTATAAATCTAAAATTTTTTATCATAAAGATGCAATCCATCAATGTGCTCTAGCAATCAAACAAGGAGCTATTGTTGCAATCAAGGGTATTGGAGGCTTTGCTCTAGCGTGTAGCAGTAATCACTTAGATACGATTCAAAAAATCCGTAATTTTAAAAATAGACCCTTTAAACCTTTTGCCATTATGGCTAAAGATATTTCAATGGCAAAAAAATATGCTTGTATTTCAAAAGAAGAACAAAAAATCTTAAGGAGTAAAGAAGCCCCTATAGTTTTACTAAGGAAAAAAAAGCCATTACAAGAAATCGCCCCTCATTTAAAAAATATCGGGATAGTTCTACCTTATAGTGCTTTACATCATCTTTTATTTGATTATTTGGATTTTCCAATTATCTTTACAAGTGCCAACCAAAGTGGAGAGCCTATTATTGCAGACAAAACCGTATTGGAAAACACTCTAGGAAATCTTTGTGATGGGATATTAGATTATGAAAGAGAAATCCTCAATCCCATCGACGATTCTGTGGTTCAGATAATCAACTCTAAAATGCAAATCATAAGATTTGCTAGAGGATATGCGCCCTTAAGCATCAAAGTTCCACAATTAAAAACTACAAAAAATAAAGTAATGGCAGGAATGGGAGCAGAACAAAAAATCACTCTAGCTTTTAGAAAGAATAAAAATATTGTTCTCTCTCCTTATATTGGCGATCTAAACAATCTTGCAACATTAAAATATTATGAAAAGATTTATCATCTCTTTAGCCACCTCTACAGCCTACCTGAAACAATAATCAGCGACAAACATAGAGGTTATCACTCTTATGATATAAGTGCTAATAAAAGTAGTAAAAGCTCTATATTATGGGAAACTAAACAGCATCATTATGCACATTTTTGTGCTATTTTTCTTGATGCAATGTTGCAAGATTCTTCCTTAAAGCCTACAGAAAATCTACTTGGAATCATATGGGATGGAACAGGAGCTGGTGAAGATGGAAATGTATGGGGTGGTGAGTTTTTTATTGGAAATCTTAAGAAAGTTAAAAGAGTAGGGCATTTTGAAGCTATAGAAATTTTTGGAACTGAAAATAGCATCAAAGAAAATTATAAAACCGCATATTGTTTTGCAAAACAATTATTAGATTTACAAACTTTTGAAAAAGTCAAAAAATACTACCATTGCAAATATCCTCATATATTCCCCTTATTTGAAGCTATGGTACAAAAAAAACTTCACTCTTTTTACTGCACTTCTGTAGGAAGAATCTTTGATGCTGTTGCATCACTTTGTGGTATATGTGATGTCAATACATATGATGCACAAGCACCTATAATGCTTGAGGCCCTTTATCAAGAAGATAAAGATTATGGGACCTATCCTTTTTTGATCCATCAAAACAAAATAATTGAGATTGGAGAATTATTTGGGGCAATTATAGAGGATGTTTTTAGGGGTGAAAATCAAAAAATTATTGCAACAAAATTTATCAATACATTAGCCCAAATTGCTCTAGATTTTACACTCAAACACCCCAAAACCAAGAAAGTTCTTTTCTCCGGTGGTGTTTTTATGAACAAAGCACTATGTGAGCGAATCTATCAAACTTTTTCAAAACATCCTGATATAAAGATTTATTTTCATCAATTTTTACCTAGTAATGATTCTAATATTGCCTTGGGTCAAGTCATTTAATCTTGATATTTTTAAACATCAAAAGTTTAATCCAAAGTCTTTGCCAAAAACTTACTTTTTTATTGGAGTGTTGTAACAACAAGGGCAAAATATCATTTCTCTTAAACATAATTGCGCAATTTATGGGCGAAAAACTTCCTCCATCATTTGGGTTTGCTCCATATCTTATTAATAGTTTTGCCATTTCAAGATATCCCTTGAAACACACTCCAGCCAAAGGAGTTTGATTGCGATTATTTTTTTGATCCACCTTTGCACCTCTTTGCAGTAATAATTCTGCTGTTTCAAGGCTATTATGATAACTTGCCAACATTAAGAGGCTATCCCCTTTATGATTAGAAAGATTAACATTAAGTCCTGCATCTAACATCACTTGTAAAGACTGCATATCATTATTTCTTGCAAAATCAAATGCTTGAGCACAAAATTCTTCTAATTTTCTTTCCTCTTCTAAACTTAACTCCACCAACATACTCCTTTTTCAAAACATTTATTTTTTAAAAATTTTAGTAAAATGTTATCAAGCTTAATTCTAAATCAATGCCATTGTATAACAAGGAAACTAATGATAATCAATAAAAGAATTGTAATTCTATTTAGTGGTAATGGAAGCAATCTAGAAAATATCATAAAACAATTACATCAAAAAATATTCAATCTAAATAACAAGCAAATTAAAGTTGAGGTGAGTGCTTGTATTTGTAACAAACCACAAGCTTTTGGGATTAAAAGAGCAGAAAAGTTAGGCATTAAGTGCTTTGTAATACCCCATAAAGACTTCAAAAATTCTAAGGATTTTGAAATTGCATTAGAAGAAAAAATTCTGCCTCTTGAAGCTGATTTAATTGTTTTAGCAGGCTTTATGAGAATCTTGGGGAAAGATTTTGTCAATAAGTTTAAAATTATTAATATACACCCCTCTCTTTTACCAAACTTCAAGGGAGCCAATGCAATGAAAGAAAGCTTTGATTCTAATCACACCAAAGTAGGAGTGAGTGTTCATTGGGTAAATGAAGAATTAGATAGTGGAGAAATTATTCTACAAAAAGAATTTCACAGAACTTTTAAAGAGGATTTTGAAGAGTTTTGCCAAAAGATTCACTTGCTTGAATATGAGGCTTATCCCGAAGCAATTCTGAGTATTTTAGGGTAGGTTATAATGGAAGAGGCAATGTTTTGCAACTTTATGTCCTTTGGGGTATTTTCCATATTCATTGTAATTGCTCCTTTTTTTAGTAAAGTTACACGTCTTCCAATCGTAGTAGTTGAAATGATTTTAGGTGCCCTAGGTATTCATTTTGGCATCTTGCATTCATCAGAAGTAATTAGCATATTTGCAAAAATTAGTTTTTTATTTTTGATGTTTTTATGTGGTATGGAAGTAGATTTAAGAGGTTTTAAAAAACTGGGTAAAAACTTTTTAAAGCAAGCAAGCTTATATTTTCTTGTTCTTTATACAGGGGCAATCTCCATTGTTTTAATCTTTAATCTATCAAAGATCTTTATTGCTGCATTTCCTGTAATGAGTTTAGGGATGATTATGGCACTTATTAGAGATTATGGCAAAGATGAACCTTGGCTGAATCTAGCACTAAAAATGGGGGTAATTGGGGAGCTTTTGAGCATTGGTGCTTTAGTATTTATAAATGGTATTTATTCCTATGGTTTTACTTTTGATCTTTATAAAACTCTATTTGTATTGATTTTGTTTGTCTTAATTATTAGTGGAATTTTCATACTAATTAAAATCTTATTTTGGTGGTTTCCTCATATTAAAAACTTTATTATGCCCTATGATGACACTCAAAACCAAGATGTGCGGTTTTGTATGCTATTATTTTTTGGTCTAATTGTTGTTGCAATGTCTTTAGAACTAGAGAGTGTATTGGGCGCATTCTTGGCAGGTATGATTATTGCAACTTTTTTTCCCTACAAACACGAGCTTGTTCAAAAATTAAATGACATAGGGTTTGGTTTTTTTGTTCCCCTATTTTTTATTAATGTTGGCACAACATTACAAATCAATACGATTGTTGAAAATCCAAAACTCCTTTATTATGGAGGAATAATTGCTCTAAGTATGATTTCTTTAAGATTTTTAGCAGCAAATATTGCTTTTAGAAAATATTTCAATAACACCAAAAATCTAGTTCTTTATGCCTTTAGTGATTCTATGCCACTAACTTTCTTAGTTGCAACTGCTACGCTGGGATTGGAGCTTGGAGCCATACAAAAAGACACTTATTATGCCTTTTTACTAGCAGCAATTTTTGAAGGAGTATTTTTTGTCATCGCAATTAAGCTAATCTATAACTTTTGGAAAATAAAAACTTAGTATAATTTAAAAAAATTATTAAAACATCAGAGGTAAAGAATGGAAAATTTTAAGCAGTTTGTTCAAAATCATCAAAGTAATGCAAGAAAGATTCTAGGGTTTGGTATTGCAAGGATAGATTTAGGAAGGAATCAAAAGGTATTGTGCGCAACCTATCCTGTATTAAATTGGGATGAAAACTTTGGTAGCTATGCTGTATTTGATACCTGTAAGCAATATGCAAAAAATATCCAAAAGCATGAAAATGAGGAAGTATATTTAATCACTGAGGATTTTATCAATAATGCATTAGAATTATTTTCACCTTTTTTAGCAGAAGCAAATACAAATACCCAAAGTCATAAAAATATACAAGTTTTATTGCAATTAAAAAAGATATTGCAAAAACCAATCCAACATAATACTAGCTATCATTTAGTGTTCTTATACAATGACCTTGAATGCAAGAGTGTTGAAACTGCATACATGAAGCTCTTAGCACTCTCTTTAGGAAAGGCAAAACTAAGAAGTTTGAATCTTAATGGTATTTTTGGCTTACTTAGCAATGTCGCTTGGAGTGGAAATAAACCATATGAGTTGGACTATTTAAGAGAAAATGAAATTGAACTCAAGCTCAAGGGAGAATACCCACATATTGATTTTGTAGATAAGTTTCCACGCTATTTAATGCAAGTAATCCCACAGTATGACAATATAAGGCTACTTGATACTGCAAAAACAAGATTTGGAGCCTATCTTGGGAAGGGTGGTTATACACAAATGCCTGGCGCAAGTTACATTAATTTTAATGCTGGAGTAGAAGGTGCCTGTATGAATGAAGGCAGAATCTCTTCTTCAGTGGTTGTAGGTGAGGGTAGTGATGTTGGTGGAGGTGCAAGCATCTTAGGCGTTTTAAGTGGTGGAAATACAGATCCTATAAGCATTGGTAAAAATTGCTTATTAGGGGTTAATAGCTCAACAGGTATTAGTCTAGGGGATGGCTGTATTGTAGATGGAGGTATTGCTGTTTTATCTGGAACTGTTTTTGAGATTTCTCCAGAAGAAGCAAAGAAACTTCAAGAAATCAATCCTGATTTTAAAATAAATGAAGATAATTTATATAAAGGAAGGGAACTTTCTAAGGTAAATGGTGTGCATTTTAGGCAAAATAGTAAAAATGGGAAGATGATTGCTTTTAGAAGTAATCGTGAAATTGCATTAAACAAAGACTTACACTAAGATAATATTTTGGTATGTTTTTTGCTCTATATCAAAGTGAAAAATAAGTAAATCAAGGGAGTATCAAATGGCGGGAATCTGTAAAATTTTATTAGTTGGTCTGTTTTTGACCTTTCTATCTGCTGCAGAAGATCAAAACCTTAGTGTTCAAGATACTCCAAAAGCTCCTACAATTGCACCAAATCCCTCTCCAGATGAGAGAAAAATAAATGACAAAGGAGATTCTCTAGCTTCTCCTAAAACCTCTAAAGATTTTTTGTATTTTGGTATGGATGCTGCAAAAAAAGGTAATTATGCAGCTGCTTTTGATTTCTTTACAAAGTCTTGTGATAGCGGAAACCCTGCAGGATGTTTTGCTGTTGGAACAATGTATATGAATGGTGTTGGTATTCAGACAGATTTACAAAAGGCAGAGAGATACTATCAAATGGGTTGTAGTGGGGGAGATGCAACTGCGTGCTCCAATCTTGCTATGATTTATGACTACAAAGAACAAGCAACTCTCAATGATAAAGAAAAAGCACTTCAGCTCTATATGACGGGTTGTCAAGGTGGTGATGTTTTAGCTTGTAATAATTTAGCTTATATGTATGCTAATGGTGATGGTGTTCAAAAAGATTATTTCAAAGCGATGCAATATTATAAATATGCCTGTGAAGCCGGTAGTGATTTGGGTTGCTATAATCTTGGGCTTTTGACCAACACAAATAATATTTATGGATACAATCGTGCAAATCTTACTTTAGTAGATATGAATTATCTTGCCTGCAATGCTGGAGATATAGGGGGTTGTGCAAATCTTGGTTGGATCTATGCAAATGGACTAAGTGGTGCTCCTGTGAGCTATTATTATGCTGCAAGGTATTTTGAAAAGGCCTGTAATGGTGGAAATGTTAGCAGTTGTAACAATCTTGGGGTTTTATACCAAAAAGGTTTAGGGGTTACACAAGATACCCAAAGAGCTTTAGATTTATTTGCTTATACCTGCAATCTTGGCAATCAAAGAGGCTGTGATAACTACAGAATTTTTAAACAGCAGTTATTAAGCAATAAAAAACAAAATACAGGTCCTTTCTTTTTCCCAAATGATCCAAAACTAGGAAAAAATCCTATACTAGGCAAAGACCCCAAACCAAGAAAATAAAGCAACTCAAGATAAATAAGATAGGAGAGAGAGGGGGGGGGGGTTAAAAATACCTTTAGATAGGGTTTATTATAACATTATCTAGGGGTCTAGTATTTTTTATGTGAATATTAGGGTACAAGAATCTCTAAATAAATTCCAGAAGTTCTCTTAATCATTTTTAAATTTCATATGGGAAAGAAAGCCTTAATCTATTAAATCATAACTTACAAAAGCAAAAAGGAATAAAGCCCATGATTAAAACTACAACTCCCTGTTAATCCTAAAAGTAAAAAATGATACTTTCATTGAAGAAGAAAAATAAAGATTCTAAAAAACAAGATTCTATTTCTTGTGCTCTTTTAAACTATCCTAGCTGTTATTTAAATTCTTTTATGTATTTTTATCTAGCTTATATTTTGCAACACCAACCTTTTTATTATTCTTTTAAGGGAGCAAAAATATATAAGCTCAAATTTTGTCTCAAACCACCCTTATATTTTTTAGTCTTAGATTCCTATAAATCCTAATCTCTTTTGGTTTCGTCTTTTTTCTTTTTTATTTTTGATAAAATAGCGCATCGATTATACCAACAAGAAGGAAAAGTAATGAAAGTTTTGCTTTTAGAAGATGTTAAAGGACTTGGTAAAAAAGGTGAAATTTGTGAAGTAAAAGATGGCTATGGACAAAACTTTCTTATTGCCAAAAATAAAGCAAAGCATGCAACAAATGAAGTCATCAATAAATATAAAGCAGAAATGAGAAAAAAAGAAGAGCAACTGGCCTTAGAAATTGCAGAGAAAAAACAATTTATACAAACACTTAGCAATATCACATTACAAATTTATAAAAAATCTGGTGCTAATGATGCCTTATTTGGAGCTATTACAAAAGAAGATATTGTAGAACAACTCCAAGCTATGCATAATTTGGAGCTGGATAAGAAATTTATTGAAATTAAACAGCCTATTAAAACACTAGGAAAGCACGAAGTAGAAATAAAGTTGGGTCATCAGATATCTGGCAAACTTACAATACAAGTAAATGCACAATAAGATTAGGGATGAATAATGTTTGAAGCAACAACGATACTAGGTTATAAAGGCGAATATCAAGGAAAAAAATATGCAGTTATTGGCGGAGATGGTCAGGTTACTTTTGGAAATTGTGTATTGAAAAATAATGCCACAAAGATTAGAAAACTATATAATGACCAAATTTTAAGTGGTTTTGCTGGAAGCACTGCGGATGCTTTTAGTCTCTTTGATATGTTTGAAAGAATCTTAGAAAATAAAAAAGGGGATTTATTACGAGGGGTTTTAGATTTTAGCAAAGAGTGGAGAAAAGATAAATATCTAAGAAAACTCGAAGCAATGATGATTGTTTTAAACAAAGAACATATTTTTATTCTTAGTGGAACTGGAGATGTTGTAGAACCTGAGGATGGAAAAATTGCTGCAATTGGAAGCGGTGGAAATTTTGCTTTAAGCTCTGCACGAGCTCTTGATAGATTTGCCAATATTCCTCCAACAACCCTTGTAAAAGAATCTTTGCAAATTGCTGGAGAAATCTGTATCTATACCAACACAAATATCAAAATTTTGGAGTTAGAATGAAAAGTAAGAATATGACACCTCGAGAAATTGTAAATTACCTAGATGAATATATTATTGGTCAAAAAGATGCAAAAAGGGCTATTGCTATTGCATTAAGAAATCGCTATAGAAGACTACAACTTAGTGAAAAATTACAAGAAGAGGTTACGCCTAAAAATATTTTGATGATAGGCTCTACTGGGGTTGGAAAAACAGAAATTGCTAGAAGAATGGCAAAAATAATGCATCTACCTTTTATTAAAGTTGAGGCGAGTAAATATACTGAGGTGGGGTTTGTAGGTAGAGATGTAGAATCTATGATCAGGGATTTAGTTTTAGCTAGCATCCATTTAGTAGAAAGCGAATATAAAGCTCAATCTCAAGAAGCAATTCAAAATTACATTATCGATAAAATTGCAAAAATCGTTTTACCTCCACTACCAAACTCTGTGAGTCAAGAAAAAAAAGAAGAATACAATCAAAGCCTCAACAAAATTAAAGAAAAAATCAAAAATGGCACAATGGATGATACAAAGATTGAAATTAATATTCAGAAAAAAATTTTTGATGGCGATCAAAACATGCCTCTAGATATCATCAAAGTGCAAGAAAGCATCATCAAAGTCTTAAGCAAAGAGCAAGAGAGTATAAAAAAAGAGATGAGTATCAAAGATGCAAAAGTAGCACTTCAACAGGAAGCATCGGATGCTATTTTAGATTTTGAAAGCATAAAGACTGAAGCATTAAATCGTGCAGAAAAAAGTGGGGTAATCTTTATAGATGAAATTGATAAGGTTGCTGTAGGTAGCAAAGATGGCTCTAGACAAGATCCTAGCAAAGAGGGAGTCCAAAGAGATCTATTACCAATTGTAGAGGGTAGTGTAGTAAATACAAAATATGGCCCAATAAAAACAGACCATATCCTCTTTATTGCTGCGGGTGCTTTTCACCTTAGTAAGCCTAGCGATCTTATACCAGAGTTGCAAGGTAGATTCCCCATTCGTGTTGAACTCAATAGTCTCAATGAACAAACAATGTATGAGATACTAACACAGACAAAAAACTCTATTATTACACAATATAAAGCACTATTGGAGACTGAAAAAGTAAATTTAATTTTTGAAGATGAGGCTTTAAGAGAGCTTGCTAAGCTTTCTTTTTATGCAAATGAAAAGGCTGAAGACATAGGAGCAAGAAGATTACACACAGTAATTGAAAAAGTATTAGAAGATATTAGCTTTGATGCAGACTTGTATCAAAATCAAGATTTTAGAATTACCCAAAAACTTGTCCAAGAAAAACTTGGAAATCTTGTACAAAATACTGATCTTGCAAGGTATATTCTCTAATGAAACAAACTCGCTGTGGTTTTGTCGCAGTAATTGGAAGACCCAATGCTGGAAAAAGCACTTTCTTAAACAAAATTGTAGGACAAGATCTAGCACTTGTATCTCACAAGGCAAATGCTACGAGAAAAAAGATGAATTTCATCATCCCCTATGAGAATCAATCAGAAATTAGTCAAATTATTTTTGTTGATACTCCCGGTCTTCATCATCAAGAAAAACTTTTAAATCAATTTATGCTAAAAGAAGCTCTAAAGGCCCATCAAGACAGTGATTTGGTTCTTTTTATAGCAAGTGTAAAAGATGATATAAAAGTTTATGAGGATTTCTTAGAACTAAACCAATCTAAGCCACATATAGTTCTATTAAATAAAATTGATTTGGTTCCCCAAGAAAGGCTATTATCAACTTTAAAACTCTATCAAGAATATCAAGATTCTTTTCTTGCTATTATTCCTTTTAGTGTTAAAAAAGACAATGACTACACACCTCTTCTTAAAATTATTCATCAAAATTTACCCCTAGCTCCTTTCTTGTATGATATGGAAGATCTAACAGATAGCAACCTAAGATATATCTTTAAAGAATTTATTAGAGAAAGCATTTTTAATAATCTAAGTGATGAAATACCCTATGAAAGTGAAGTGCAGATAGAAAAGGTTTTTGAAAAAAAAGATTTTATAAAAATTTTTGCTAAAATTTTTGTAGAAAAAGAAAGCCAAAAATCAATGGTCATTGGCAAGAACGCAACCACTCTTAAAAGAATTGGCAAGATGGCTAGAATAAAAATTGAAGGCCTGACCCAAAAAAAAGTTTATTTACAGCTAAATGTTTTTGTTCAAAAGGCATGGAGCAAAGAAAAAGACAAACTCAAAAAGTTTGGTTATGATATTGATTTAGAATAAGGAAACTAGGATGCTAAAGAAAACTTTATTGAGTTTTTTACTGATGAGTGTTTTTTATGGACAGCAAAATGAAGTGGGAAAAATTATACAAGAATATCGCCTCAATGGAATCAACTCTGTTCAAAAAACCCTAGAGGGATTTTTATCTCAAAGAAAATATTGGTTAGATATGCTTCAAAATCAAGATACTGATTTTGGTTATTATGAGGATATAAATTTTTTATTTATATCAGATAAAGCAAGCTTAAAATTGTGGCTCTACAAGGTAGATGATGGTAGATTGACTCAACTAGGTCAAGTAGATAGCATTGTAGGCATTGGAGATGGAGCAAAAAAAATAGAAGGGGATAAAATTACCCCAATTGGTGTCTATAGTTTTGTTGATAAATTTCAAAAACTAGATCAATACTATGGGCCAATGGCATTTGCTACAAACTATCCTAATATCTATGATAGGCGCTTAAAAAGAACAGGATCTGGAATTTGGATTCACGGAAAACCTCTTAATGGTGATCGAAAAGAAAAAAATACAAGAGGTTGTATTGCTATAGAAAACAATTTCATCACAGAATTTGATAAACTCATTGACTTTAAAAAAACTATTTTGATTTCCTATGAAACAAGTCTTCCAAAAGTAAGTAAAGAGGAATTAGCAAGTATTCTGGCTATGCTTTATCAGTGGAAAAATGCTTGGATGGAAAATGATATCAAAAAATATCTTAACTTCTACTCACAAGATTTTAAGCGTGCAGATGGTATGTCTTTCAAAAGATTTAGTGATTATAAAACTCGCGTATTTCAAAAAAAAGAGCAAAAGAATATAGATTTTACAAAGATAAATATTTCACCCTATCCAAATGTTGAAAATAAAAATCTTTTTAGAGTTTCTTATATGCAAAAATATACTGCTTATAAAAACAAGGTAGTTACTTATGATTCTTATGATGCCAAGGAGCTTTATATTGAGGTAAAACAGGATAAACCTCTTATTCTAATAGAAAAATAATACAAAATGCCTAGAGATATTTTTTCAATAAGGATTTTTAGCTTGATAGGAGATGGTAATTTTTACAAGCTTGATCTTTATGTGAGAAAATTTTTACTTAGAAAAAATTAGGTTTATATCTAGCATCAAAGCTTTTAAGTTTTTACCATTCTTCACCAATACCAAGCAAAATGCAAGAATTAAAATTTGGCAACCTACAATATGCATAGATCCTTTTATCTCTATCTACATTCATTAAATCCGTATAATATCTTCCATCAAACAAATAAAAATAATCTCTAGCCCCCAAACCACCTGTTTCTTCTGCTATTCTACCTTTTATACTTACTCCTCCAAAATCACTATATACTGGCTTGCTTCTTAGATAAAAAGCGATAAAAACTAGATGATTATGAAATATTCTTCTTTTGTCTTTAGGTAGTTGCTCATAACTCCTTTGATCAATCAAAAGATTCTGTCTAAAAATAGGGTAGTCTCCGCGTATAGACTGTTTTTTTACCTGATGATAGTAACTCCATAGTTTATTTTCATTTTTTATAAGATAATCATTAATGTTACTTGCAAAAAGTGGTATGGAAAGCAAAAAATAAAAAATCTGTTTCATTAAAAAGCAAAATTAAGCAATAAACTTCCTATTGTATGACCACCCATCTGAGCGCTAAATTGCTTTGTTTGATAAGTTACTACATAAGAGAATCTAAAACCCTTATAAAGGATTGATAGTCCAATTTCTGCATCACATAAAAAATGTTCTAAAACAAGATCTCTAGGGGTCCCAAAACTGTTACCCTGTATAAAAATATCTCTAGCTACATAAGTCCCAAGAACTCCACCAAAAGCATAAAAAGAAAAATTGTTATTAAAGGGCTTGCCACCCATAAAACCCGTATTAATTTTATCTGGACCAAAGTCACTATGAAGATTATAGCCAAAGCGCATTCTACCACCACCTCCTATAAAAGTGTTGGCATTTCCAAGAGCCACTTTAATACTAGGTAATATATCGATTCCAAAATATTTAGTATTCAATAAATCATACTTATAAGTATATTCATAATGTAAATTTAAAATAAATTCATTTTTGAGTTGAGTATCCCAACCATAAAAGAATGGATTCTTTGTTAATCTGTGAATTAAATATTGAGTTTGTTGAGCCAATGATGCAGGTCCAACCACACCTATTTGTAACTTAATATTTTCTAAACTATTTTTTCTTCTATTTGAAAGGGTAAAATCAAGACTTAAAAAACCCGCATAGGGATGATCTTTTAAATTTACCTGTGAAGATCTAGAAAATGGTGTATACATATCTTGACGCAGGGCAATATCATATCTTGAGAGTTTCTCATCATCATATTTATAGCTCAAATACTTTAGCCACTTATTAGAAAAGTCATACTCTTTTGATGTAAAACTAAATACAGTTCCAGCAGTATAATAGCGATCAGAATAAGCAGAAGGTTTGTAATATTGGTTTGCATATGCATCATTTTCAGAAAAAATGCTAAAGAATCTTTTTTGATATGCAACAAGTTCGCCTTCTGCTTGGAGATAACTTGCAATTAGCACTACCGGCAAAAGCTTTATTTGTCGTAACATTCCTTAAAACTCCTATAATACACTTTCTGAGCTTCTTCTAATGGTATCTCAATAGAATCTAAAACAATCATTTTTCCTGTAATCTTTCCCAAAACCCTGCTTGCAACACCAAAACTATTGGCTAGATTCTGTAATTTATGCCTATCAGAAGTTTCCACTATCATCAGACTTTGGGTTTCAGAAAAGAGCATAGAAGGATCAAGTCCTGTAGTTATTTCAAATCCCTTATTTCCAAAAATTGCCATTTTAGCTAGTGCTATTGCAATTCCGCCTCTTCCAACTGATTTTGCACTCACAATTAAGCCACCATCATTACCCTGCAAGATTAAATCCCACAGCTTTTTCTCTTTAACTAAATCAATTTTAGGAGAATCTCCATAAACTCTTCCTTGCAGTAATTTCTGCAATAAACTTCCACCAAAATCTTCTCCTAACTCACCCAATAAAACAATTTCATTTTCAAAAAATTTCAATCCACTATCAATGACTTTATTGACATTTTCATTTAATCCTACAGTTACAATTGTTGGAGTAGGGTATATATCTTCATCATTAGTTTGATTATACAAAGACACATTACCACTTACTACAGGAGTATTGAGAATTTTACAAGCTTCCTTAATTCCTTCTATAGATTCTTTGAATTGCCACATCACCTCAGGATTTGTAGGATTCCCAAAATTCAGACAATCACTAATTGCCAAAGGTCTTGCTCCACGACTCACACACTTTCTACCAGCAATCGCAACTGCAATTTTTCCGCCTTCTCTTGGATTAAGATAAGAATAAGTAATAGGAGAGAATATAGCCATAGCCAATGCTGTATCATTCTCTTTTACTCTAATCACGCTTGCATCACCTCTACCTGCCCCAATGATTGTATTTGTTTGAACCATACTGTCATATTGTTCATAGATAAAAGATTTATCTGCAATATCTATACTTCCAAGAATCTGAAGAAAAGTTGATTGTAAAGATTCTATGTTTGGGATATATTTTTGACTTCTTGCTTCTGCAATGTACTTAGGCTCTCTTATTTCTCTATCTAAAATAGGGCTATTTTGTGCTACTGGTTCAATGGGTATAGATGCACACTTTTCACCATACCAATAAAGCTCCATCACTCCACTATTAGTAACTTCTCCTATAATGGATGCATCAACTTCCCACTTAGAAAAAATTTCTAGAATCTCATTTTCACAACCTTTTTTGGCACAAATCAACATTCTTTCTTGAGATTCACTAAGCATCAGTTCATAAGGTGTCATTCCAGTTTCTCTCATTGGAACCCTATCAAGATGCATGATCATTCCACTACCACTTCTACCCGCCATTTCAAAGCTTGAACTGGTTAATCCTGCAGCTCCCATATCTTGAATTCCAACAATTAAATCTTTTTTAAAAAGTTCAAGGCAAGCTTCAAGCAATAACTTCTCACTAAATGGATCACCAATTTGCACTGTAGGACGCAATGCCTTTGATTGCTCATCAAAAGCATTGCTACTCATCACAGCACCACCAAGACCATCTCTGCCTGTTTTGCTTCCCACATAAATTACAGGATTACCAATACCTTCGGCACGACCATAAAAAATTTCATCTTTCTTTGCAATTCCTAAAGTAAAGGCATTTACCAAAATATTACCGTTATAACAATCATCAAAAGTTGTCTCTCCTCCTACAGTAGGAACCCCCATACAATTTCCATATCCCCCAATTCCTCTAACAACACCATCCAATAAAAACTTATGCTTCTTAGCCATATCATCTTTTCTATCAATACGACCAAAACGGATTGAGTTTAAGCTAGCAACAGGTCTTGCACCCATTGTAAAAATATCCCTCATAATACCACCAACCCCAGTTGCAGCACCTGCATAAGGCTCAATAAAACTAGGGTGATTATGAGATTCTACCTTGAAAACTGCAGCATATCCTTTTGTAATATCTATAACTCCAGCATTTTCTCCAGGGCCCTGTATAACCCAAGGAGCTTTTGTAGGAAAGCCTGATAAATACTTCTTGCTCGATTTATAACTACAATGCTCACTCCACATTGCAGAAAAAATTCCAATTTCCAAAAGATTTGGCTCTCTTCCTAAAATTTTTACAATACTTTTATACTCATCTTGGGAAAGTTTATGTTGTTTTAATATCTCTTCCAAATTAGACATTGCAGACCTCGATCCTTAGAACTTTTAAAATTAGGTTGTATAGACACTAAAATACGAATTCTTAGTAGAATATAAAATCTCCATAATCACTCGCAATTATATCAGTCTTGTAAGCCACTCATTCTAACAAAAAACTATACAAAATTCCACTTTAGATAATATTTAATGTCAAAACTACGATTTTTTCTCAAATCTCTAGTTTCTTACCCTTAGTTTTTGCTAAACTTACACAATTGGTAATCAGCCCTAGCGTTAAAATTAAAATCTTGGAGTGTTGAAATCATGAAATATGTCAAGTTTTTTAAAGAATTAAACAACAAAGATGTGCCTCTTGTTGGTGGTAAAAATGCAAGTATTGGAGAAATGTTTCAAGAGCTTGTTCCTGTTGGCATAAAAGTGCCAAATGGTTTTGCAATTACAAGCGAGGCTTATTGGTATTTACTTGATAGTGGAGGTATTAGGGAACAAATTGTTGAATTATTAAAAAATGTTGATGTTACTGAGATTGATGTATTGAAAACTAGATCTAAGAAAATTAGAGAGCTAATTTTCAGCACTCCATTTCCAATTGATCTAAAAGAAGAAATTTTTCAAGCTTATCGTATTTTAAGTGATGAGTATAAAATGAGAGAGGCAGATGTTGCTGTAAGAAGTTCTGCGACTGCTGAGGATTTACCTGATGCAAGTTTTGCAGGACAGCAAGATACCTATTTAAGTGTTAAGGGACAAACAGAACTTATTCATTATATTAAGTCTTGCTTTGCTTCTCTATTCACTGATAGAGCAGTAAGTTATAGAGCATCAAGAGGTTTTGATCACTTTAAAGTTGCTCTTTCTGTTGGTGTACAAAAAATGGTGCGTTCTGATAAAGGAAGTTCTGGAGTAATGTTTTCAATTGATACAGAAACAGGCTTTAAAAATGCCGTATTTATTACCTCAAGCTGGGGATTGGGAGAGAATGTAGTAGGGGGAACTGTAAATCCTGATGAATTCTATGTTTTTAAACCTACATTAGAAGAAGGAAAAAGACCTATTATTAAAAGACAACTTGGACATAAGCATGTTAAAATGGTTTATGCGCCAAAGGGTAGCAATCATCCTACTAAAAATATTGCTACGACACAAAAAGAACTACAAACCTTTTCAATTACAGATGAGGATATTCTAACTCTTGCACGCTATGCAATTACGATAGAAAAGCACTATTCTCAAGAAGCTAGCGAATATAGACCTATGGATATAGAGTGGGCGAAGGATGGAGATAGTGGAGAAATCTTCATTGTTCAAGCAAGACCTGAAACCGTTCAAAGCCAAAAGAGCAAAACTTCAAATGCACAAGTTATTGAAAAATATAAGTTTAAAAATAATGATCCAAGAGAAGTGGTTATAAAGGGCAGGGCTACTGGAGGAAAAATTGGTTCGGGTAGAGTTAGAATTATTAATGATATTGAACATATGAATACCTTCAAAGAAGGGGAGATTCTAGTGACTGATAATACTGATCCTGACTGGGAACCTGCGATGAAAAAAGCTGCAGCGGTGATTACAAATCGTGGTGGTAGGACTTGCCATGCTGCAATTGTTGCTAGAGAAATTGGTGTTCCTGCTATTGTTGGAGCTGTTGGGGCTACAGATAGACTTTATACAGGTATGGAGGTAACTGTATCTTGCGCAGAGGGCGAGGAAGGATATGTTTATGCAGGAATTCATGAATATGAAGTTGAGAGAATTGAGCTTTCTAATCTAGGAAATACAAAAACAAAAGTTTATATGAATGTTGGAAATCCTGAAAAAGCCTTTAGTTTTGCACAATTACCAAATGATGGAGTAGGGCTTGCTAGAATGGAGCTTGTTATATTAAATCAAATTAAGGCACATCCTCTTGCTCTAGTAGATTTGCAAAATGGAAAAAAGATTCCAGATCACGAAGCAGTAAGTAAGTTGATTGCAGGATATGAGAGCCCTAAAGATTTCTTTATTAAAAAGATTGCTGAGGGTATGGGAATGATTTCTGCGGCATTTTATCCTAAACCTGTGATTGTAAGAACAAGTGATTTTAAATCAAATGAATACAGAGGAATGATTGCTGGGACTCACTATGAGCCACAAGAAGAAAATCCAATGATTGGCTATCGTGGAGCAAGTAGGTATTATTCTGATTTATACCGTACAGCGTTTGAGTGGGAGATTCAAGCTCTAGCTATGGTTAGAGACGAAATGGGACTTACAAATATGAAAATAATGATTCCATTTTTAAGAACACCCGAAGAAGGAAAAAAAGTATTAGAGATCCTAAGAAAAAATGGTTTAGAATCTGGAAAAAATGGATTAGAAATTTATGTAATGTGTGAGTTGCCTATTAATGTGATTTTAGCAGATGAGTTCTTATCTATTTTTGATGGTTTTTCTATTGGTTCAAATGATCTTACACAACTCACACTTGGTGTAGATAGAGATGGACAACTTGTTAGCCATATTTTTGATGAAAGAAATCCAGCAATGCTTGAGATGTTTAAAAGGGCTATACAAGCTTGTAAAAGACATAATAAATATTGTGGAATCTGTGGTCAAGCACCAAGTGATTATCCAGAGATTACTGAATTTTTAGTAAAAGAAGGGATTAATTCGGTTTCTTTAAATCCAGATTCTATTGTAGCCACTTGGACAAGAATTGAAGCATTAGAAAAGAGTTTAAAAAAATAAAGTTTAACCAAATGAACCAACCAATTCTTGATGGTTGGTTATCAATTCGAGTAGCCAGTTCAACTAAATGGTTTTAGATTGCCGATTATTTTAGTTATGAAAACTATAATTTTCAAACAATTTAGATTAGATTAGAGAGGAATGAAATGAAATACCCTTTAGAAGAAAAAAAATCTGTATCTCAAAATATCTTAAATTGGATGAGAAGATATTTAAGATATAAAATTACAACACTCTCCAATCGTCTTGTAAAAAACAAGGACACTCTTTTATTAAATTTAAATTTATTACAAGAAGAAATCACATCAATTCAAACCCTGCAAGATATCTGCAAAAATGTAAGAAATGCAGGACTAATTGGTATCAATACCTATGCCCAACCCCTCTTAAAACTCTATGACTTTTTAGAAAAAAAGAATCTATCTTCAATGAAAGATATTGATGAGGAAATGTTAAGTGATTTCTTAGTCTTTCAAACTAGCACACTAAGCATCCAAACTAAAAAAAATTATCGCATTGCACTGATTGATTTTTTTAACTATATTGATAAGCAAAATCAAGATGGTAATACTTCTTATGTCTTTGGAATCTCTTTAAAAATAAACTCCATCAAAAGCAATAAACCAAAGCTACCCACCTATCTCAAAGAAGAAGAAATAAAAAGCTTTTTAGATGCTTTATCAAATTTTCCTATGAAACAATCCATAGCCCCTAGGGATAAACTTATTATTACTCTGATCATCTATACTGGCATTAGGGTTAGTGAAGCACTTGGACTCAGCACAAAAGATATTATAAGGGATAATGATAGTTATTTGCTTCATATAAAAGGTAAAGGTGGCAAGAGCCGAGTTGTTATCATTAAATCTATACATATAGAAAAATGGCTTGAAGAATGGCTAAAACTACGCTCACAAATGCAAAATATAGACAATCAGCTTTTATTTTGTAATAAAAATGGCAAAATGCTCTCTCAAGCATACATTTATAAAAATGTAGAAAATATTCTGCACTATGCAGGAATCAAAAAAGAAAAAATGGGGGCACATATGCTGCGCCATTCTTTTGCAACCCTACTCTACAAAAAACATAAAGATTTAATCCTAGTGCAAGAGGCTCTTGGACATGCTGATCTTAATACGAGTAGAATCTATACCCATTTTGATAAAGATCAACTCACTAAAGTTGCAAATCTTATGGAAAATCTTAAATAGCCTAAGCATTCTCCTTATAAGATTGCCTAATAATCTCAACTACATCTATTTTTTAAATTATTCAAAAATATTCTTGATCTTTTTCCCCTAATTTGTGGCGTTCCATCAGGATTAAATTTAGCTTCCTACAATAAGTCTTTTGGATCACTAAATTCCTCTTTTTTCAAATTAAATGAAACTTCAACTTCATCCCCTCCCCTAAGCTCATAAACACATATATTATTCTTCCTTGTTTCCTTTAGAACAATCCTAGTATTATATCCCTGATGTGAAAATCTACAAAAATCTTAATCTTGTCTCTAAGAGCAAAAATAATTTGCCTCTGATTATAAGAAGCTTTCTTCTCCTCTAAAAATTCTTCTGATATTTCTATTTTTGATATTTTTATACCGCCCTATTGTTTCGTTTAAAATCTCCACTTTTTCCACCACTTTTGGATTCTAAACAAATATTACCAATAATCATACTCTTATCAATGGCTTTTAGCATATCATAAATTGTGAGTAGCCCAATGCTTACAGCACTTAAAGCTTCCATTTCAACACCTGTTTTACCATAAGTCTTAACACTTGCTTGGAGTTTAAATGTATGATTTTCATCATCTTGCATGATTTCAATATCCACTCCAGACAAAAACAAGCTATGGCACATTGGTATGATCTCGCTTGTCTTTTTTGCCCCCATAATTGCTGCGATTATGGCAGTTTGAAGCACTGCCCCTTTTTTTGCCTTTTGTTCTAAAACTGCGTTGTAAGCCTCTTTATTCATTTTAATCTCTCCGCTTGCAACAGCAACTCTTAAACTTTCCTCTTTTAATCCAACATCCACCATTTTAGGGTTATTTGTCTCATTTAAATGCGTAATTTTCACTTGATTGCCTCTTTTGGTCTAAAAATTTTAATTTTTTCCTCATTTGCATAGATATAACTTCCACCAATCAAATCAATACAATAAGGAATTGCAGGAAATACTACTTCCAAGCACTCTTGAATACTTTTTGGTTTGCCTGGCAAATTTACAATCAAGCTTTTATTTCTAATTCCTGCAGTTTGACGCGATAAAATTGCAGTAGGGACATATTTTAGACTTGCTTGTCGCATTAGTTCGCCAAATCCTGGTAAGATTTTTTGACAAACATTTAGAGTTGCTTCTGGTGTTACATCTCTTGGGGCTGGGCCAGTCCCTCCTGTTGTAACAATCAAATCACATTCTTTTTCATCACTCAATAAACAAATTGTCTTTTCAATAACATCTTGCTCATCACTAATAAGGTGATAAAAAAACTCACACTCATTTAAAATATATGATTTTAGCACCTGCTCTATTGATTTGCCAGATATATCCTCATAAATACCATTATAAGCCCTATCACTAGTTGTAATCACTCCGATTTTTATTAATTCCATCCTAACTCCTTTGGTGTTTTTGCATTTTCTTGTATCCACTCAAAAATCTTTTCAGGTAAATTAAGATTTAACCTCTCTCCCTTAAAATCAATCTTTTTATTAACTAGAGAATCATCGATAGCCAAAGCACTACTATTTTCAAGTTCTTCCATAAAAATATCATTCCTTGCAACACAGATTCTAGGGATATCTAATTCCTTATAACCCTCAATTAAAATAAAATCTTTAAAACAAAAATTTAAACAAACCTGTTTTATATCTTGTCTTGCGTGTAGGAATATAGCACTTTTGACTTCTGAACTCAAAACCACATCAGCACCCGCTTGAAAAAACCTTTGACTATCCTTGCCTTGTGTGTCAAAATTAGCCTTATTTTTTGGATCGTGCTTAATAACTAAAAAGCTATATTGATGATGAAATAAAAGAAGTATTTTTTCAATAAGAGTGGTTTTTCCACTATTACTTACTCCTCCAAAACCAACAATTTTAGCCATATCTAGGCGAAAATTCCACTTTGGGGTAACTGATGGCTTCTATCCTTTGCATAAATTCTTTTACCCTCTCTTAAATCATATTTCCAAATGGGGGCATTGTGTTTAAAATCTTCAACAAACTCTTCATAATATTTGAGTGCAACTTTTCTTTGAGATGAGATGATTGCACAAATAAAAGAACTTTCTTGATTTAAAACATCGCCTTTAGAGTGCGCCATACATAGCAATGCCTTATCATTTTGAAGTTTCAATCTCCATTCTTCAAACCATTTTCTCAATAAGGGCTCATAAATATCAAAGCTTAAACCATCATTTTGATTTTCTTCTCGCACCACTCCACAAAAAACACAACAAGCCCCGCAGTTATTTTCCATTGCAATCCTATGATACTTTTCATAAAAATCTTGTACTAGCAAGCCTCCATTAACTATTTCTAGCATTTTTCTTATCCACCACAAACAGGAGGTAAAATTACCACTTTATCAGTATCATTTAATTTTTCATCCAAAGAATCAATAATGTTATCATTTAGTGCAACTGCACTGATAGGAAGCCATTCCCTTACTTCGGGTATTTGTTGCAATTTCTCTTTTAATTCTTTTAAATCTTTTGCATCAATTTTTCTAGAATCTATCCCAATGGGACCCAAAAATTCGACATATGCCATCAAAACTCCTTAAATAAAATTACCTTCACCTCTTGGTTTTTCTCCAATATTTTGTGATCTAAAATAGCTAATGCACTTTCACCACATAGATTGTTTATTATAGCACTTTGATTTTTTTTCTTGTTGGCAAAACTAGTATGATAGATTCCATCTACCTGAGAAATAAAGCAACTTCTAAACTCTACTCTATCATCATTTTTTACCACATCTTCTACTAATTTTGCGCGAACAATTTTCAAGGGGGTGCTATTTTGTTGCAACATCTTTGCCATAATGGTTTTGCCAAAAAGATAGAAAGTAATTGCAACTGCATTTGGATTACCCGAAAGTCCTAATATTGGTTTATTGGATTTCTTGTCAATTGCAAACATTGTGGGTTTTCCAGGCTTGATATTTACTCCTTTAAAAACAATATTGCTAGATTCCAAAATAACATCTTGAGTAAAATCATAGTCCCCCTTACTCATCCCTCCAGTTGTAACGATAAAATCGCATTCTCTTAGCATTTGAGCAAAAATTCTCCTTAAGCTCTCAAAATCATCTTTAGTATTTGAATATATAAGTGCGCTTCCACCCATTTTTTCTATCATAGCACTTAAAATATGATTGTTGCTACTCCTTACTTGTCCTAGGTGTTCTCTTCTCTCTCCCACCTCTATAATCTCATTACCACTAGTTAAGATACCAACTCTTGGCTTTTGCTTTACCTTTACAAAAACCCTATTAAGCTCTGCAAGCAACCCTATTTCATAAGGAGTGATTTTGCAAGATCTTTGTAGGAGTAAATCACCTTCTTTATAATTATCTCCTATTTGACGCACCCAATCCCCTCTTTTAAGGGATACATCTGATTTTAAAAAAATCCTACCTTCTCTAACCTCAACATCCTCCACAATCACCAAAGTATCACTATTTTTTGGCATTAGGGAACCTGTGAAAGTTTTAATTGCAGATTGGGGTTTTAAATCAGAAAAATCACTTCCAGCAGGGTTGTCCTGTGTTATTATCAACCCATTATTTCTAAAGAACTCAAGATCTTCAAAGTTAAAGGCATAGCCATCCATACTTGAGAGAGGAGCCAAGGGCATAGACTCTTCTGCAAAGATATCCTCATCTAGCACTCTATCGATAGAATTGCTAAAAACAATCTTTTCACTACCTATTGAAGGAATTTCAGAATCCAAAATTTTTTGTATTGCTTCATCAAAATTAATAAGCATCACTCTTCCTCCAACAAATGACCTAATTTCTCTTTTTTTATTTTTAAATATTTTTGATTGTGGCAGTTGCTTTTGATGATAATACTACTGCGTTCTACTTTTACAAATTGCTCCATTGCTTTAATTTTTCTAGGATTGTTTGTTAGGAGTTCAATCTGATGAATTTGATAATAAGAAAAAATATCCTTTATCACACTATAATCTCTTTGATCACTTTTAAATCCTAAAGCCTCATTTGCCTCAACTGTATCATACCCTTGATCCTGAAGAGCATAGGCATTCACCTTATTAAAAAGCCCTATGCCCCTACCCTCTTGTCTTAAATAAATCAACATTCCACCTTGAGTTGGAGCTACTTTAGCAATCCTTTCCATTGCCAAAGCCAATTCTCCACCACAATCACATTTCAATGAAGTAAATACATCTCCAGTCAAACACTCTGAATGGATTCTCACTAGTGGTGTATCTGATAACTTTTCTGTAAAAACTATTAAATGTTCAAAAGTAAGATTTTGATTTATTTCTCTGCAAGATTGGATTAAAAAATTGCCAAATTTTGTAGGTAGTTTTGCTTGTTGAGAAAATTCTACTTGCATTATTATTCCTTAAACTTTTATCAATTATAATTTGGGATTATAACGATAAAAAGTTAAATTAATACCCTATCAAGGATACCCCTATGGCTATAATTGGAAATCTTTATTCTCTCTCGCATCTTTTCAAAAAAACAACCGCTTTAGAGCATCTTTATAGTTATCTCTATAATGCTAGTGATAAAACACACTCTTTTTACAAAAGAATCTTATCACTCCATCAAGGAGAAAGTAAAATAAATCTAGATTTTGGAATGATAGCAATAGAACAAACTTACACACTAAAGGATCCTAAAGAGGCCTTTTATGAAAGTCATCTTAAATATGTAGATTTTCAACTTGTTATACAGGGAGAAGAGTATTTTAGGGTGGGAGATTTGAGTCATTTTCAAGTTAAAGATTCTTATAACCCTACAAAAGATCTTATCACCTATACCCCAAAACTCAATCACTCATTATTCTTTTTGCAAAAAAATGATTTGGCTATCTTCTTTGAATATGATGTGCATGCGGGAGGACTTTATTACCAAGACCTTAATCACACACATCAAGTCTATAAAACTGTGGTAAAAGTTCCTAAAGAACTCTTAAAATTGAAGTTATAAATTAATCCATTCTTTAGCAATTCTTATTGCATTTGTTGCAGCCCCTACTCTAATTTGGTCTGCAACACACCAAAGATGCAGTATCTTTTTATCATATAAATCATTTCTAATCCTACCCACATAAGTCATATCTGTATCTGTTGCAATTGATGGCATTGGATAAGAAAGTTTTTTAGGGTCATCAAGCACTATGATATTCTTTGAACCCTCCAATATTTTCCTCGCCTCATCTGCATCAACTTCATTCTCAAAAACAATACTAATAGACTCGCTATGACTTCTTAAAACAGGAACTCTAACACAAGTAGCGCTCACAGCAAAATCACTATGCATAATTTTATTGGTCTCAAGCATCATTTTCATTTCTTCTTTTGTATAGCTATTTTCCATAAAACTATCAATTTGAGGGATTAGATTAAGAGCAATTCTATGTGGAAATGCAGAAGGTATAGAATCTTCTAGCTCAAAAGCAAAGAACTTTTGCATCTGCATCACCAATTCTTCCATTCCTTTTTTCCCTGCTCCACTTACTGCTTGATAAGTGCTCACATCCACTCTTTTAATTTTATACTTTTGGTGGAGTGGATTTAAAACTTGCACCATCTGTATGGTAGAGCAATTTGGGTTTGCAATAATTCCCTTTTGTTTCCACAATGCTACATCTTGAGGATTTACTTCTGGCACCACCAAAGGAACTTCTTTATCCATTCTAAAGTGGCTAGTATTATCTATAACCACTGCACCTGCACTTGCTGCATATGGAGCAAATTCTTCACTCACTGCACCACCTGCTGAAAAAAAAGCAATATCAATTTTTTCTTTAGCAAAAATATCTTTTGTTGTCTCCTGAATCTTATGTTTTTGATTAAAAACTTCTATTTCACTTCCTGCACTTCTTGAACTTGCTAATGGAAGAATCTTTTGAATTGGAAAATTCTGCTCTTCTAAAATCTTAAAAATCTCTTCTCCTACTGCTCCACTAGCACCAACAACGGCTACATTATATTTTTTCATCTTTTAATATTTTTCCTTAGTTTTTCTTGTCGTTTAAAGATGAGATTATACAAGATTTAGCATCAATAGTTAAGGTACAATTTTTGCTATAATCTTTCAAGATAACATAGAGTTGCGCTGGGAGAGAAGCTTACTTGATAAATCCTAAAAAAATACTTAGCATTCATCTTATTTTTTTTTCTTCTTTTTACTTTTCCAATGCCAAAGTATCAATTACTGAAAATGGAAATACGATAAATGTTACTGCAGATTTTTCTAGTGATAAAAATTTTTTAATCAATCATAAAAATCAGATTCTGAAAAGTCCAAACCAAATTGTAAATATCACAGGAAGCGGTATCCTTAATGGAGGTAAGAATAGCTTATATGGAGCTCTTGCAAATGCAACAAATAAGCAAGTGCAAAATTTCAATGGGCAGACAAGCATTGATTTTACTATCAACAGTACCAATGTAACAGGAGATAGTGGCGCTTTATTTTTTGCAGGCAATGGTGGCACTATGACTTTTGAGACAAACTTAAGTATTAGATTTGCCTCAAATAGTAATATTGGTTCTGGAGTTTTTCTTAGTGCTGATTATCAAGGCAAGGACCCCAATGGAAATGATCAAGTGGGTATCTTTAATTTTAATAAAGGATTGATTGTAGATACCACTGGAGTAGCCGGAAATCGCTATATCTTTAATCTAAATCAGAAAAAAGCAGAAATGTATGTCAATTACAATAAAAACAATGATGGTAATGCAATTGGCAATCCTACAATCCAACTCATAGGAGATATACATCTCAATGGACAAAATGCTATTTTAGGAATCAATTTAAATAATAATAACTCCTATCTCATTGGTAAAGAAGATTTCAATATAGGAAACTTTAATCTTGGTCTAAGAAATGGTGGAAAATGGATAGTTACAAGTGGAAATGTTCATCTTAATAATCTTTCCATAAACAATATTGAAGATCCTAATAATAATCCAGGAATTAATTCTACTGACCCTACTTCACAAATGAGCATGATTGATATTGCTACCCAAAGAATCGCACAAGGTTTTATCTCTCCGCAAACTATCAACATTAATACTCTAAGTGGTAATAATGGAGTTTTTAGAATAATGGTCAATCTTCCTCAAAACCAAGGAGACCTTATTACAATACAAAATAAAAGTAATGGGGATCAGACCCATTATATACAAGTTTTGCAAAACTCTACAGATCTAGATAAGATCACGCAAGGAGTATCCTTAAAGGTTGCTGAAATTATCAATGGGGGAGATGACCTTACTTTTAATGCCCTACCAGCTACCATAGGATTATATGTCTATACCCCTCAATTATCCAAGGAAAGACAAGATAATGGATATCGATGGGTCATCTATCAAAAAAAAGACGATGAAGATCCTGATGATGAAAAACCTGCAGAAGTTCAAGATAGTCTCGTTCGTTGGTTAAGCTTACAATATAGAATCTTTAGAATTCAAACAGATAGCATTAATAAACATATAGATGAATTGGTTTTTACTCGAACAAAACATAACATTTGGGCTAATTATTTTTTAGGAAAACAGAGCTATAAAAAATCAAGCGATAATTACCAAACTTTCCAAAGTGGTTATGATTGGGGTATGAATGCTGGAAGCCTTAGACATTTTGTTGGGGGTTTTTTTGATTATACAAAAATGAAAGATTATGATATCGATTATAATGGAGAAGTAGATTCTATAGGCTTTGGTAGCTACTATCAGGCTACTTATTTTTTTAACAAAAAAATTACAATTGATTTTGATGCAAAGGTGAAATATACCTACAATTCTATTAATTACTTTGGTAAAAATAATTTATCTGGTGCTGATTTTCTAGATTCTTACCATTTGTTTTTTATGGGTGTGCGTCTTGGTAGCAAGATTGGGCTTGATAGAAAAAATATTTTCTTCTTAGAGCCAAGTGCTCAGGCTGGAATTGGTTTTTTAAATGGAGGCTATGTTAATATTGTCGATCAACTTACTCAGCGTAACTTTGGAGCACAACAAGATAGCGCAAACATTACTTCCTTAAAAACTAATCTTAGTTTTGGTGGGAGAAGCGAGGAAGATGGTATATATTGGGATATTAGAGGAAAGGTATACTACGCATATGATAGCAATACAGGTGGTAATATTACTCTTATTGATGTTAATCCAGCAAATAGAATCTTATTTAATACTGTAGCTGACCATCGAATGGGTATTGGAATAGATGCAAATGTATCATTTAATAATATTGTTAAACTCTATACAAGTCTTGAAAGGACTTTCTTTAGTAATTACAACACAGATTATCTCTTATATCTTGGTCTTAGAATCAGCTTTAATTCTGATGGTTTTAAAAGTGTTAATGGTGGTGCAAGAAGTGGCGGAAGAGGCTATGATGGTAGAAAAGGAAATCAGACACAAACAAGAAGACAAGGAAAAGTTGTATTTGGTAAAAACGCAAGACCTCTACCAAAAATCATAAATGAAGAGTAATTAACCTTAAATGTGGTAGCAACTTTATCGCAATGCTTTAAAAAAATTATTTCAATGAAATATTGATCTTTGTTTATTATGAGGTAAAAAGTATCTTATGGAGGATAAAAAACTCTAAATAAAAACCAGAGAAGATTCTCTGGTTTTTATTAAATTATTGCATTTGTGCTGCAACTTCTGAAGCAAAGTCTTCTGCTTTCTTTTCAATTCCCTCACCCAACTCAAAGCGGATGTAGTCTAAAATCTCAATCTCATCTCCCAATTCTTTTGATTTATCAGCCAAGACTTGTGCAATTGTCTTTTTGTCATCCATTACAAAAAACTGCCCCATTAATGTAAGTCTTTGATCTATTAATGTATTGTCTGCGATAAATCTTTCCATTTGTCCAGGAATAATCTTATCCCAAATATTTTCGGGCTTACCTTGTTTTTTAAGCTCTTCTTTCAATTTTTCTTCCTGAGATTTTAAAACAGCTTCTGTAAGCTCACATCGACTAATAAACTCAGGGATTACTTTAAGAGGCTTTGAAAGACGCTTTAATTCTTCATTTTCTTTTTCAAGTTCTGCAATAAGTGCAACTTTTTCTTTTTGGATAAAATCGCTGTCAAAAGAAGAATAATCAAGCACTTGTGGTTTCATAGCAGCTGCGTGCATACAGATATTTCTAATGAGGTCAGATACCTTATTTGCATTTTCTTTCTTCGAACACTTAATAGAAATCAAAACTCCCACTCTACCGTTAGAATGCACATAACCTGTTACAATGCCATTTGAATCTGCTTTTAAGTTAGCAATTCTACGCATTACAATATTTTCACCAATTTTTGCAATTTGTCCATTCAAATAGTCTGTAAATTTTTCACCATCAACGCTAGAATTTTGCAATTCTTCCACACTAGAAATTTGATTCTTCTCTACACATTCTACAGCTTTTTCTACAAGAGATTTAAAGCCATCATTCTTTGCAACAAAGTCTGTTTCACTATTAACTTCAAGCATCACTGCTGCACTCAAATCTGTAGCAACCTTAACAGCAATCACACCTTCTGCTGCAACCCTATCTGCTTTTTTAGCAGCCTTGCTCAAACCCTTTTCTCTTAAAAATTCTACTGCTTTTTGAATATCTCCATTTGTTTCAACTAATGCTTTCTTGCAATCCATCATTCCAGCATCTGTCATTTCACGAAGTTGTTTTACAAGCTGTGCGCTAATTTCAGCCATACTTACTCTCCTTTTTCCATTTCTTTTTCTAGCTCTGCAGTTACCTCTTGCATAAGCTCTTGCTTTTCCTCTTCGCTTGCAGGCTCTCTTTCTTGCTTTTCTTGAGTTTCAGCACCAACCATAGCACGCCCCTCAATAATAGCCTCATTAATCTCTTTACAGAATAATTGAATCGATCTAATCGCATCATCATTTCCAGGAATTGGATAATCCACTAAATCAGGGTCGCAATTTGTATCTAATGGCGCTACTACAGGGATTCCAAGTCTTCTTGCTTCAGCAACAGCAATTTTTTCTTTTACAACATCAATGACAAAAAGCATATCTGGGGCTTTTTTCATATGTCTCACACCACCAAGATACTTATTTAATTTATCTTTTTTTCTCAAAATCATTAATTTTTCTTTTTTTGTAAGCATATCAATTTGCCCACTTGCTTCCATCTCTTCAATGATTTCTAGTTTTCTAATTGATTTTTTGATTGTGCTAAAGTTTGTAAGCATCCCACCAAGCCATCTATAATTTACATAAGGAACTTGAATTTTTTCTGCGTATTCTTTTAGTGTTTCATTTGCTTGTTTTTTTGTCCCAACAAACATAATTGTTTTACCTTCAGCAGCAGCGTCTCTAACGATATTATAAGTATATCTAAAGTAGCGTAAGGTCTTTTGTAAATCAATAATGTGAATATTTTTCCTAACTCCAAAGATAAAGCGCTTCATCTTAGGATTCCATCTTCTTGTTTGATGCCCAAAATGAACACCGCACTCCAATAAATCTTTCATTGTTACCATTTTCTTCTCCTTGTTAAAAAATTTTGGTTTTTCCCGCCACGCCCCTTAATGACAAAATGCCACAACCTTTTGAAGAAATAAGCGTGTGTGATCTGAATAAACGGAACGCGTGATTATAGCAAATTTTAAGCCCTGTTAATAAAAAATAGGGCTAAAAAGTTTAGTTTTAAAATATTGATTAGGATTTAGAAGTATTATTTGGAGTTCATCGCTTCCATAGCATATCTTTCTCCAATTAAAAAGGCTTTTTCATTTAATTCTTTCACTTTCTTTGGAACCTTAGATAGCATTGTCTCAAATACTAAATCTCTTGCAACACATTGTAAAATTGTCACAGTAACAGCAAGTGCAACAACAGATTGTGTAATTACATTACCCACCTCTTCTTTTGCAATACTGATAATGGGTATCTCATAGATTTTGTATTTTTTATAATCTTCACTAGAGGGCTTCACTAAATTTGGTTCAATTACAATAATTCCCCCATCTTTTACACCATCTTTAAATTGTAAATAACCAATTTGAGCTGTAGAAAGCATAAAATCAACATCACCCTCAATAGCATAAGGATAAAGAATTTCTTGACTATCAAGCAAAATATCCACTTTGGTAGGACCACCTCTTACTTGAGAAGTATATGTAGAGGCTTTAATACTATATCCTCCTGATCTAATCTTAGCCTCAGCTAATATCTCTCCAGCAAGCAAAACTCCCTGCCCTCCAACACCTGTAAAACGCAATTGTCTTTCCATTATCTAATGATCCTTTTTTTGTTGAGCTTTTTGGATAATCTGTTCATATGCTTCTGTATATTCAATTCTACTTTTATCCTGTTTTAAAATTCCTGTTGGAAATTTACCCTCTCTCTCTTCAGGAGATGCTAATTCATATTTATTTTTAGGCATTATGCGAGATTCTATCCATTTCAACATTTCCACAGCTTCGCCCATTTTATTTTTTCTTCCCAAATTTACATGGCAATTACTATGTATGTCAAAAAAGCTAAATCCCTGATGCTTAAAACCTTCTGTTAAAATTTTTTCAATCTTTGCAGAATCTAAAACACTTTCCCTTGCTATAAAGGTTGCACCAGCAGAATCTGCGAGCTTGCAAGGATCTATACTATTTTCAATATTCCCATATTGAGCAGTTACTGTCCACATACCACTTGGGGTTGTAGGTGAAGTTTGAGAATTAGTAAGTCCATAAATAAAATTGTTAATTAAGATTAAATTAATATCAATATTTCTTCTACAAGCATGCATTGTATGATTCCCACCTATTGCTAAAGAATCGCCATCGCCACTTACTACAATAACATGTTTCTTAGGGTTAGCCAATTTAATACCTGTAGCATAAGCAATAGCCCTACCATGCGTAGTATGGACTGTATTGCAATTCACATAAGAGCTCATTCTACCACTGCATCCAATGCCACTAACTAGGCAAACATCATCCATATCCCAACCAACATTAGCAATAGATCTTACGATAGCTTTTAAAATTACCCCATCACCACATCCCCAACACCATAAGGTTGGCAATTTATCTGTGCGTAAATATTTATCATAATCAAAAGCCATTTTTTACATCTCCTTAACTTTTGCAAGAATCTCATCTGGAGAAATACTTCTTCCATCTGCCTTTCCTAGAAAATCAACCTTCCTACCCAGTATGCTTTGCACTTCTTCTACATATTGCCCCTTATTTAACTCAACCACCAATATTTTTTTAGTTTTTCTACCCAATTCCTCAATTTCTTTTTTAGGACTTGGCCATAATGTTAAGGGTCTAAAAAGTCCAACTTTTTTATCGATCTTATTTAGTGCGTCTTTTATGGCAAGAGAAGTAGATCCATAAGCAATAATTACAATCTCTGCATCATCCACCCCAACTTTCTCCACTTGAGTAATTTCTTCTACATTGCTTTCAATCTTATTAAAAAGTCTATCAATCAATCCTTGTGAAATCTGTGCATCTTCTGTTGGAAAACCTATAGGTCCATGATGCAAACCTGTAATATGGTAGCGATAACCCTTAAAAAATGGATTTAATATAGCAGGCTCATTAAAACCAACTTCATAGGGTTTATATTGTTTAGGATCCCCATCAAAAACTTTACGATTAATGATTTTAATTTCATCCAAAGATGGAATAGTAGCTTTCCCATACATATGCCCAATTGTTTCATCTAGAAGTAAAAAAACAGGAGTCATAAATCTCTCTGCCAAATTAAAGGCTCTAATGGTTTCAGTGTATGCTTCTTGAAGTGTTCCTGGAGCCAATGCAATGGACTTAAAATCACCGTGTGTAGGATTTTTAATAAAATTAATATCACCTTGAGCAACCCTTGTTGGCATACCCGTAGAAGGACCTGATCGCATTACATTTGCAATCACAAGCGGAATCTCAGCCATAAAACTATAACCAATTTGCTCTGCTTTTAAAGAAAGTCCGGGTCCAGAGCTTCCAGTCATGGATTTGACCCCACTCATACTAGCACCTATTGCCGCAGCTATTCCACCAATCTCATCTTCCATTTGAATAAACTTACCGCCATATTTTGGCAACATCACGCTTAGTTCGTGCATTATTTCAGATGATGGGGTTATAGGATAGCCACTATAAAATCTACAACCAGCATCAACAGCAGCCCTTGCTACTAACTCATTGCCATCTGCAATTATTTCTTGCATTTAATTCTCCCTTATTTTTGATAGATACAATTATTTTCTTTGATAATTCTTGCTCTCTCTTTAGATTCTTCTGTAAGCTTGGCAAATTTAAAGTCTTTACGATCTGCTACAAAAATTGCAAAATCAGGACAATGTAACTCGCACTCTCTGCATCCAATACAACTTTCAGGATGCAAAACCTTAATCATTTTTCCAAGTATTTGACTAGAATCCAACTGCATTGCCAAAACCCCAGCAGGACATCTAAAAACACAAATATCACATGCCTTACAGCGACTTTCATCTGTCCAAACACTTACATTTTTTGATAGCATTGTCCTCTTCTCTCCTAATAAATAACTTATAAAAACTTCAAAAAAATATTGCGAAATATAGCATAACTTTACCCCATATACCCCGTTTTATATCTATTTTAAGGCGAAGTTATACCTTATTTAATATTTTTCTTATGCTCTTCATAAGTCTTACTAAAGGTATGGGTTCCATTCTTATTTTTTACAAAATAAAGATAATCAACCCTTGCAGGGTTTATAGCTGCTTTGATTGCCTCAATACTAATACTCCCAACAGGTGTGTTAGGAACTCCTTTGTTTTTATAGGTATTAAATTCACTATTGTCACTGCGGATTCTTTGGGCACTTACTCTTGTATGAGAATATTGCGCATAATTCAAGCTCCCATCCATTTGTAAGGGCATTCCTTTCTTGATACGATTATAAATTACTGCACTAACAAGTGGCATTTCTTGAATATTTGCTGCTTCTTTTTGAATAATTGAGGCAATACTCACATATTTAAACCATTGTTTTTGGTCATATACTCCCAATACCTTAATGGCAAGTTGCTTATGTCTTTGCATTGATTGTTCAATCAAATATTGCATTAAAAAATCTGCAGTCGCACCTATTGGAAGTTTATAAGTATCTGCAAAAATTACCCCATCTTGATAAGGAGAGTATTTTATAAAGGATTGATTTAGATCTTGAAATGAAACTTTTAAACTTTCAGATAGCTGTTGATTAAAATAATACATTGTTTCACCAGGAACCAAGGTCACATCTACCAATGCTGCCTTAGAATTTGTCAGAGCAACTAAAAAATCTATCTTGCTAAGATCTTCTCTACCAATATCAATAAAACCACTCTGAGGCTTCCCTATAAAGCGTAGAAAAAACTTATCAAAACGATTAACATCATACCCATTGTTAGCCAGGTGTGTTATAATACCTCCAATGGATCCCTTCGGAATTAATAGGTTTTTTTCGGAAGAAATTTTAGTATTTAAATAGAATATAACGGTAACCATAATGAGTAAAATAAAATCAAAAAGAGCACTAAGCCTTATCGTATCTTTTTTAGTCATCTTTATCCTGTTTTTTAGTATCTATGCGATATTATCAAATGGGATTAACATTCAAAAACTATCACTTGGTAAAATTACAGTCCAAGGATTGTATCTAAAACTTGATAACAAACCTATTTTAGAGCTTGAGAAATTAGATCTTCAGAAACTATTGGAAACACCTAATAAAAAACCCCTCAACATTGAAGATATAAATAATAAAATAAGGTACCTTACTTGGGGGGTGTCATTTTTCCAAAAATTATACATAAAAGATATTGTTTTAGATCCCACAAACACAGCAAGTATTTTATTTGATGGGAAACAATATAATCTCTCCTTTCCTGATATTGAAGCAAAATTTAATATACAAGAAGATTTAGATCATCTAAACCTTGAAATTGTGACTTTATTTTTAAAAAAGTTTAATGTTGATGTGAGAGGGAAGATAGTATATATCCCCACAAAGAATGAAATTGCCTTTAATTTTAAACTGAATCACAAGAAACACCAAAGCGAATTTTATGCTCAAGGAATTACAAATCTTAAAAAACTTAGTTTAAAAATCAAAAGCTCAAGCATAACTTCCCTTAATTTTTTAAAACCCTATCTTGAGGATATTGACAATAAAGAATTAAAAAATTGGCTTTTTCAAAAGGTATTTTTTGATAGTGCAAGAATTGATAAATTTAATTTTGAAACCACTTTAACCCATAGAAGCTTTTTATCAGGTATTGAAAAGTCTTTGGATGCAAAAGTCGTTATTAGCGCTGCAGAGGTAACACTCTTTAATGATCTAGATCCCATAAGATCTCAAGAAGTTATCGCAACCTTTCAAAACAAAAAACTAACACTTCAACTTGATAACCCAACCTATGGAGAGACATTATTAAATGGCTCAAGACTGGAGTTTGAAAATCTCTTCCGCACTCCAAAAATAAATATTTTTATAAAATCCCAAGAATTTCATTATAGCTCAAACCTACTTAGTCTTCTTAAGCATTACAATATAGAAATTCCTATACAATCTTTAGACTCACCATTATCAGCAGATTTAAGACTCTCTTTACAATTTTTAAAAAATCATGAAATGTTGGTTGGTTTTAATGGTGGAATTAAGATTTTAAACTCCAATTTTACTATCTTTAACATACCTCTATATTCAAGATACTCAAATATTATCTTTGATATCACTCCTCAGTATAAATACATCTACATTACGGCAAATGATACCCATTACTACAATATGCTAAATGCGGATCTAGATGGTGTGTTAGATCTTGAAAAACATACCTATAAAACCCAGGTAAAAATTTTTAAAGCTTTAATTAATACAGATCAAGAAATTAACTTTTCCAAACCTTTCTTAAAACAACAGCAAGAATCAAAAGAAGAAAAACAAATAGAAACTCAAAAATTTGATTTTTCAAAAAGTGTTAATACACTCACCCCTCTTGAACTTAAAAAACTCATATTATCCTCAATAAAAGAAGATGAAGCACCTTATGCAAAGGATATTTTATACATTTCTCCAGATGAAAATATTACTGCTAATGTTGAAATTGATTTTAGCGAATCTGAGGATATTAGAGTGGATATACCTGATTTTGATATTAAATTAAAAATACAAGATGATGACTTTATCATTACCCTTAATGACTTTTCAAAGATTAGCACATACTCTCCAATGTTTACTTATCTTGATATTAAAAGCGGAAGTGCAGAAATCACCACAAGTGATTTCAAAGATTTTGACTTCTTATTTACTTTAGAAAATCTAACAATCCCCCTTTATGACACACAAGGAAAGGTTGTAAAGGCATTAGACTTTAGTGGCTTTATTAAAGATGATGTAATTCAAGTACGAACACTAGATAAAAATATAATCTTTAATCGCAAAGATTCTCAAAATAAAATCCAAGTAAAGGGTTATAACTTTAATATGAGTGATTTTTTTGAAAGCAAGATTCCAGCGATACAACAAGCGTTGCATGGTGATTCTAGTGGTGTTTCTCTTTCAAAAGAACAAGTGGCAAATAAATTGGATTTTTTAAAACATAAGCACCGCTATGAACGACAACATAATATTAAACCTCAAATGACAAATATTGAAATTTCTGATATGAAAATTTACTATAAAGAATATACTGTCCCTACAGAAGAAATCAATATTCGTTTTAGAGATCAAAGAATTCTTGGGGATATTACCTATAAAAACGGTATAGCAAATCTTGATTTTATTGATGGAGATATTTATATAAAAGCAAGTAATTTTAGCGGTGATTTTGTTAATTCTGTAATACAAAAAGACATTTTTAATGGAGGTCTTTTTACTCTAGTTGGAGCCTATAAAAATAAATCCTTTAATGGAGAATTAAAGATACAAAATACTACATTTGGAAACTTTGTAGTTTTGCAAAACATTATTAACCTCATTGATACAGTTCCTTCTTTAATTGTTTTTAAAAATCCAAACTTGGGAGCAAGGGGATATCAAGTTTCTCAAGGCAGTATTCTCTTTGGATTAAATCAAAATTATTTGGGATTAGAAAAAATTCATTTAGTTGGTGATAGTATGGATATTGATGGGAATGGAATCGTGCAATTAGACAACAAAGAAATGAATATCAATCTTAAAATTTCTACCATTAAAAATTTTAGTAATATCTTAAGTAAGATTCCAATAGTGGGTTACTTGGTGTTAGGAGATGAGGGTAAAATATCAACTAATCTTACTTTAAATGGAACATTAGAAAATCCAAAAACAGAAATTAGTCTAGCAGAAGATGTAATCACTGCACCCTTTAATATTTTACGCAGAATCTTCACCCCTATTGATCTTATGGTTGATGAAATCAAAAATGAAATTAAAGATGATAGTTATAGAAAATAATATAAAAGATTGAAGGAAAGATATGAAACTTACTGAAGCAATAATCAACACTCCCTATAAGATTACTCAAATCAACAATGAAGACAAAAAACTATTAGATAGACTTTTATCCTTTGGAATCACTAAAGGTAGTGTTATTACACCTATCCATTATTCTGCAAAAAAATCAACTCTTGCAATCAAAATTCAAAATTCCCAGATTGCCCTGCGCTATTGTGAAGCTCATCAAATTCAAGTAGAACTCTTCTGCAATGACTAAAACTCAAAAAGCGCAAGCTATTAAAGCTAGATTGCTGGAGCATTTTGTTGCTCCAAAAACAGAATTAAAATATCGCAATATCTTTGAACTCTTAGTTGCAGTAATACTTTCTGCACAATGCACCGATAAAAGAGTAAATATTGTAACGCCTGCACTTTTTGCAAAATATCCCACCCCCTATGATCTTGCTCAAGCGGATCTTATGGAACTCAAAAGCCTTATACAATCTGTATCTTTTTTTAATAATAAGGCCAAAAACCTCATTTTAATGGCTAGACAAATTCTTCAAGATTTTGATGGTAAGGTTCCAACCAATCAAGAAGATCTAAAACAGCTTGCAGGAGTTGGACCAAAGACAGCCAATGTAGTATTAATTGAATATTTTAATGCCAATCTTATGGCTGTTGATACTCATGTATTTAGAACTTCTCACCGTCTTGGATTAAGCAAAGCAAAAACTGCTATACAGACAGAAATTGATCTTACAAAACTCTTTAAAACCGATCTTGATAAATTACACCAGGCTTTTGTCTTATTTGGTCGCTATACTTGTAAAGCACTAAAACCTGTTTGCGAAAAGTGCTTTTTACAAGAATTTTGCAAGACAAAGAAAAACTTTAAACCAACATAAAAAAAGATATAATAAAACCTAACTGATTAAGCACATAGAAAATTGGAGTGGAATCTTTGGAAATTTTTGAAAAAAGTTTTATTGATACTATTAAAGACATTACTCAAATAACACCTCAGGAAGTTAGCCTAAAACTTGAAGAAGGATATATATCAAGCATAAAGCTTGGAGAAAATACCCTTGTGTATGTTATGGCAAATAAGGAGTTTTTAACCTTATTATCTGATATTTTATTGTTTGATAATAATCCAAATGAAGATACTTTAAATGACCTAATTGGTGAACTGGCTAACTTAATTGTAGGAAGGGCAAAGGTTTTATTTGAAGAAGAGGGTAAAAATTTTACAATATCACCTCCAATGCCCTGTGTTAAAAATACAACTATACAATATGATAAAGACAGACATTTTTGTATAAATAATGCATGTTGTAGCATCTTTATTAAGGGGGTCACAGATTTATGAAAAAACAGTCTGCTTTTGGTGTTTATGACAAAAAAGAGCAAGAATTAACCACTTATCTTGAAGATATGATTCAAAGCTATGAGGGTCTTTTAGATATTGAAGCTGTTTTTACTGCAGAATTAGGTTCCACTAAACTCACACTGAAAGAAATTTTAAATTTTGAGAGAGGAAGTGTAATTGATCTAGGAAAACCAGCAGGAGAGAGTGTAGATGTATTTATTAACAGTAGAATTGTAGGTAAAGGGGAGGTGATGGTATATGAGAAAAACCTTGCAATTCGTCTTAATGAAATTTTAGATTCTAATGCAATTGTTTATTATCTCACTAAAGAACAATGAAATATTTTTTTACTTTTTTATTCACCCTCACCTTTGCTTTTTCCCAACAACAGGTTCATTCCTATAAAATTGAGTTTCAAAAAAATCAATTAAATTTATATCTCAAATTCTCTCATCCAATAAATAAAGATACAATCATACAAAACAAAAAAAATATAGAAATTAAACATATTCAAAATATTAGGCCCATTAAGAAAAAGTATTCCTCCAATCAAGATGAAGAATTGTTGCTGTACTCAAAAAATAATAATCTTATGGTTGATTTAAAAACAGAAACTCCTTATAAAATAGATTATGAGATTCAAAATAACTTAGTTCATCTAAAATATATATTCTTACCAAAGAAAAGTGGTTTAGACTCTCAATACTTCATTGTTTTATTTATCCTTTGTGGATTGATACTTGCGCTATTTTTTGTCAAAAAATCTATTGCAACTAAGCAAAAAAACAAGGCATTATCTATAGAGCATTATTTTATTGATTCTAAAAATAAAATACTATCCATATATCTCAATAATACACGCTATATAGTGTTAATTACTCCAAAAGGTGCTACCTTGTTGGATAGGATTATTACATTTGATGATGAAACATAATTACAAACGTTTTTACCTTGCACTACTCTTCTCCCTTATCTTTCACTGCATCCTAGTTATCTTGGTATTTTTTTTTAGCAAAACTCCAATACAAGAAGAACAAAAAAAAGTCAAATTAGAAAATCTTCTTGTATTAAAAAGAGGAACAAGCCAAGATGCTTCAAAAAATACTCAAGGATCAAGAAAGCCATCTTTGTCTTCTCAAAACAAAGCTTCATCCCTGCCAGCACCATCTAAACAAACCAATAATCTTGCTGTCTTAAACAAACCATCTCCAATTCAAAAATCAATATCCCCAGAAGATAACCAAAAAACACCCCAAGAAAATACGCACAACCAAACAACTCATTTTGATCCAAAAAATCTTTCATTCCTTAACCAACCTCAACAAATTTTACCCCAACAAAACACACAATCATCAGATGAAAATAATAGAGGAAGAGATTCTAAAACTATTCAAGAAATCAATGAACTTTATGGGGAAGAATTTGGTGATCTTGGAACTGCAGAAAAAGATTTTATTAGAAACAATCTTAGAAATATAGGAAGGATTACCCAACGCTATCTTACTTATCCAAGTGTCGCTGCATATTTTGAACAAAGTGGTATCAATGCAGTAGAATTTTATCTCCATCCAAATGGAGATATTACAGATCTAAAAATTATCAAATCCTCTGGATTGAAATCTTTTGATTCTGCTACCTTAAATACCATTAAAATAGCTTACAAAGACTATCCAAGACCAGAAAAAAAAACATTAATTAGAATTAAAGTAACCTACTCTTATTTTGGTTTTTAGCCTAAAAATTTATTTTTCAACAATAGAATCTAAAAAAATCTTTACACTTCTATCTAAAAGTTCAAAAACTTCCAAGAAACCATCCAACCCCTTGTAGTATGGATCTGGTATATCCTTTCCATCTAACCCATAATCTCCTATTTTTACAATCTTATGACTATCAATTCCTATTTCCCTTAGTCCTTCTACATTACTTTGATCCATAGCAACAAATAAATCTGCTTCCATATAAGGACTGGCTTTTGAACTTCTTAACTCACTAATATTAATCCCAAACTTTTTAGCTACTGCAATAGAATTATGATGAGGTCTTTCCCCAGAGTGAAAGCCAGAAATTCCTGCAGAATCTACCTGTATGCTCCATCCTTTTTGCCTGATATATTCCCTTGCAATACCCTCTGCTAAAGGGGATCTACAAATATTTCCTAAACAAATAAAGACTACTTTAAACATCTTAATTCCTTCGTATGAAATTAGATATAATTATAATAATATACCTCATAAATGGGATTTAATCTATGCAAAATCAAAGTGTTTGGTTGTTTTATTTTTGTTTTTTTTGCATAACTTGTTTGCTTCATGGTCTTGTATATTTTACCTTCTTTTATAGGGTAGGTATTACAAGACCTAAATATGAATTTTATTTCATAGCTTTACTTTTAACTCTAAACCTATCTTATATCTTTTTGCACAATTCCTTTGATTTTCCCTATGGCATCAATTTAATACTCTCTTTTAGTCTGGGAATTAGTTTCTTACTCATTGTTGGTGCCATATTTTATTATCTAAGCATTCTACCTCTCTTATTATTTGGAACCAAAGAGCAATATTACAGCTTTCTTCCTATTGCAAGAATATCATGCTTAAGCCTTGCCATTTTAGGCATGATTTATGGCTCTTATAATGGCTTTTTTAAACAACCCAAACTGCAAAAAGTTACCCTTGACATACCCCTACTCTCCAAAGAATTAAAAATTGTTCAGATCAGTGATTTGCATATCAATACCTTTGTAAAAATTCAATCTATACAAAAAGTCATTGATATTGCAAATGCAACAAATCCTGATATTATAGTTCTGACAGGAGATATTGTTGATGCAAGAAGCGACTTTGTTGGAGAAAAGATTAATCTCTTAAAAGGTCTTAGATCTAAATTTGGTACCTATTATGTCCTAGGCAATCATGAATACTTTCACGATACAAAAGAAATCTTAGAAAAGCTAAAAGAGAATAATATTATTATCTTAAACAATACAAGCTCAACTATCAGTTATGAAAATAAAGCTCTAATTAATATAATAGGTATCACAGATTTCTTTGGCAACAATGCAGGTTTCTTACAACCTGATATTCAACAAGCTATTTTAAAGGCCACTCCAAATATTCCAAGTGTTTTACTCTCACACCAGCCTAAAGTGATTGAATATTTAAAAAATACAAAAATTAATCTTGTGCTATCAGGACACACACATGGTGGGCAAATCTTCCCTTTCAATCTTTTAGTGCCCCTGCAACAACCCTATGTTAAGGGCTTATATGAATTTAAACCGCAAGAATATATCTATATTAGTCAAGGTAGTGGATTTTGGGGTCCTCCTATGAGGATTGGAACAAATTCTGAGATTACATTAATTAAACTAGTGCCTCAACAAAACATTAAATAGATTAAAAGTTTTGCTCAAAAAATGTAGCAACATTACTTCGAATAACCTGTTGCAATTGTATGCCTGCAATCTCATCACAACTTAGTGCTTTTTGTAATAAGCTAACTGCACCATTTCTAAACTTACTTAAATAAGGATGATCAATTTGTTTCCAATCTCCAAGAAAACATATCCTGCTATTTTCTCCCATTCTTGTTCCAATAAGCTTAATGGTTGCATTTGATGCATTCTGAACCTCATCAAAAATAACAAACTTATTGCTTAGGGTAATTCCTCTAGCATGTGCTATATCCATAACTTCAATTTTGTGTTTTTGCAAAAAATATTCTGTTGCATATTCTTTATCTAACCCATTGGCTTCGCCCCTATACTCTATCTTTTTTGCCAATGATTGATTTTGCAAGGTAGTAATAGTAAAATTTATAACACTATAGAGTGGATACATAAAATAATAAAGTTTTTGCTCCTCATCCCCCTTACGATATCCAAGTTCTGCTTCTTTATCATTTGCTGTAATTGTATTTCTTAGATATACAATCCCATCGACAATCTTTTTTTTCACTAAATAAATACCTGCTTGCAAGGCAATCAATGTTTTGCCACTTCCTGTTGATCCTGTTGCAACACTAATAAAATTTTTTGGGTGTAGCAACATTGCATAGAGCATCTTTTGTTCGAGGTTTATAGGTCTGATATAAGGTTGGGTTTCCTCTACAATCCCATCAAGATCCATTGATTCAAAATTATCATTTTGCTTGATTCCATAAAACCTTTTACCTGTCAAATATGTCAAACCACCTGTATTGTCTTCTTCTAAAACTTCTATTAAACTCCAATTACTAAGCTTTTTAAAATTATCATCTTGATTAAGTATTGCGATATTATGATCTTTATGTATCTTAAATTGACTCCAAAAATTTATCTTACCTGGATCCTCTACCCTATCTCTAAAAAGGGATTGTGTTTTAATACCCCTTGCTAAGAGTCTTGTCCTTAGTGCAATGTCATTACTTAACAAAACAAAACCATAATCTTGAACAATCTCTGCTATTCTTGTATCATTAAAGGAATAATCTCTAATTTCACTCTTATAATGCTTGCGATAAACAAAAATCAGAGGTATTCTTGTATCATTTTTACAGAGGCGAACTTGCTTAAAAAAATCTCCATCACAAGGCTCCAAGTCTAATTTTTCAGAATCTTCATAATGAATATTCCTAAAAAATTCTCTTGCAAAAAAACCATTTTGATTGTTCAAATTTTTATGCTTATCAAGCTCTTCAATCACAATATCACTTATGTAAATTTTTGTTGAAACATTATGAAAGATATAAAAAAGATTTTCAATATCATCTAAAATAATAGAGGTATCAACAAGGCAAGATTGTTTATTATTCATATTAACCTTAATTTTTCACACAATTATAACAAGTTAAGTTGTGTTTTATGTTCTTTTAAGCTTTTATTGACTATAAAATATTTTCATAAAATTATAAAGGAAAACAATGATTACACAAGAAACAATAATCAATACACTTAAAGAAGTAATTTATCCAAACTTCCAAAAAGACATCGTAACTTTTGGTTTTGTAAAAGATGTCAATTTACACCAAGATGCCCTAGCCCTACGCATTGAAATCCCATCTAATAATCAAGAAGTTATCAATCAACTTGATAAAGAAATTAATGAAAAAATGAAAACTTTGGGAATCAATAAGCTTCAACTTGATATAAAAACTCCACAAATTGCGGCAACAAAACCAGTGGGTCCAAAAAACATTGCACCTCAAATCAAAGATTTTATAATGATTAGTAGTGGTAAAGGTGGTGTTGGAAAAAGTACAACAAGTGTAAATCTAGCAATCTCTCTTGCTCAACAAGGAAAAAGAGTGGGATTACTTGATGCAGATATCTATGGGCCAAATATTCCTAGAATGTTAGGGGTTCATACTAATAAACCAGAGGTAGATTCTAGTGGTAAAAAACTATATCCACTAAAGGCTTATGGTATTGAGATGATGAGTATGGGGGTTCTTTATGAAGCAAATCAAAGTCTAATTTGGAGAGGACCTATGATAATGCGAGCAATTCAGCAAATGCTTACTGATGTTTTATGGAGTGAGCTTGATGTCTTGATAATTGATATGCCACCAGGAACTGGAGATGCACAACTTACACTTGCACAAAGCGTTCCAGTGAGTGCAGGGATTACTGTTACAACTCCCCAACAAGTAAGCTTAGATGACAGTATAAGAAGTTTAGATATGTTTGAAAAGCTAAATATTCCCATTGCAGGAATAGTTGAAAATATGAGTGGTTTTATTTGTAAAAACTGCGGAAATGAAAGTGATATTTTTGGCAAAGGAGCATCACAAGCCCTAGCACAAAAATATAATACAAATATCCTAGCACAAATCCCTATTGAGGAAAAAATTAGAGAAGGTGGTGATAGTGGCAAGCCTATTGTATTCTTCCATCCACAAAGTATTAGCGCAAAATCCTATATGAAAATGGCTGATGATGTTATCTCATTCCTACATAAAGTGGAAAAGGAAGGTCTTGCAAATAACAAAGACATACAACCTACTCACTAACAGCTATTTATCTTTTTTAGAGTTTCTAAAATATAATGTGCGTGACCTTTTGCTCGCACATTATAAAAGCTCTCTAAAACAATTCCATCTCTAATAATAAAAGTGCTTCTAATAACTCCTCTTACTTCTTTTCCATACATTATTTTACTTCCATATGTACCATATGCACTCATTACTTGTCTTTGAGAATCGCTAAGCAATATAATGTTGAGTTGTTTATTTGTTATAAATCCCTTGTGGCTTTTTGGACTATCTGGACTAATGCCAACAATAATACTATCCATTTCCTCAAATAAAGGGGATAAATTAGAAAAATCCTGAGCCTCAAGTGTACAAGCTGATGTATTATCCTTAGGATAAAAATATAATATAATGGTTTTAGAACCAAAATCTCTTAATCCAATCTCAATATCATCCTGATTTTTTAAAAAGAAATCAGGAGCCTTATCGCCTTTTCTTAACATCTTTATCCTTTTATGACTTCAATTAAAATAAATCTTATCACAAAAACCCTATATTATGATGTTAATAATTTTCATTTTAGCTATTGTTTTTTAAAAACATCAAGAAAAATTTTAAATACCCAACTCTAGATTCTTTTATTGATTGTGCTAAAACAAGTCAAAGAAAATTTAAGAAGCAAGATTAATGGGCATAAAAGCATTATCTCTGGGGATAATAACCCACTAATACTTAGCTTTCCAAAAGCAAAGAAAAGACCCCATATTATGAGTGAAAGCACAATAAAAATAAAACCCAATAAAGCTAAATTACTGTATCTTGCTAAAGAAGGAACAAAAAAAGCAATAATTATAATTGTTAGGGGAACAAAAAAAGGTATTAATATAAAACTATATAAAATAGCTCTAATCTTTGTATGATTGGCTTCCTGATTTCTTAAAATAATTAATGATTGAAATGCATCAATAATAGAAACAGAGGGCTTATTTTGATAAATTGTATCCAAGATCTTTGGCCTAAATCCCTTCAGAATCCTCAATGTTTCTTCTTCTCTTATCTCCAAACCCTTAGAACCCAAAATCAAGTCTTTTGGGACATTTGCCAAGGTTGCTTTATTCATCACCCAGTAATTATCAATAAAATGAGCTTCTTTAGCCTGTGCAAAACTTTCTAAAAAGTCATCCTTTAGTCTAAATACCTTGATATTTTCTGCCTTTTTTATTAAGGGATAGATCTTACCAAAATAGACATAATTATCTTTATACTTAACTAGCAGATCCTCTGTCATATTAGAAAAATTTTCTTGAGAAATAATAGCTTCTGCCTTTTCTTGTGCATACACAAAAGGTGTCGCATTTAATCCTATATAAAAAAATGTCAAAAGTCCTGAAATAATTAAAACTGGAGATAAAATTCTCTTTTTGGAATATCCTAGTGCAAGAAAAGCAGTGTATTGATTACTCTTAGTTAAAGCCAAATAAAAGATAATACTAGCAAGTAAAATTGAAATAGGTAAAGTATAATTAAGTGCATATAAAAAATCATATACAAAAAATAAAACAATTAAGTTTGCTGATGCTGGCAATTGATCCAAATACTTTAAACTATCAATACTCACAAAAAATACTTGCAAAGCTAGAAAGATAATTACTATAAAGCGTAAATAGCTTTTACTTAAATAAAAAAACAAGTCCCCACCTACTTTATTGTAAAATTATTCTGCAGTTTTAAAAAATCCAAATCTACAAAAAAAGTTTCCAGAGCTTTTATGCTATGTTGGACAAGTCTATCCTTACAATCTCTATCCTCAAATTTACCCAATACATATTGAGCAATATCCATCATCCCTCTACCTATTCCAAACCTTAATCTATAGTAATCATTTCCATAGAGTCTATCAATGGATTTCAATCCATTATGACCTCCATTTCCACCACCATTTTTAAATCTAATACTACCAAATGGTAAATCAAGATCATCGTGAATCACAAATAAACCATCACATTTATAAAAATTACTAACTTTAATGATACTCTCTCCAGATAAATTCATAAAAGTTTGAGGTTTGATTAAATAAAAAATTGCTTTTTGATTTTTAAAGGTAGAAATTTCACATAGAAGTTTTGTATCAATCCTAAATTCTAGATCCAAGGATTCACACAAAGCCTCTAAGATGTCAAAGCCTATATTGTGGCGGGTGCCACAATACATAGGGCCAGGGTTACCAAGTCCTGCAACCAAATATTTCATTAATCTTATTTTGCTTTGATTACACCCACAACGGCTACAGCTGGTTTTTCAATAATCTTTACATTTTCAGTCTCTGGTAAGTCTCTTACTAGTATAGAATCTCCAACATCAAGATTTGAAACATCTAACTCATAAGAATTTGGTAAGTTCTCAGGAGCTGATTGAACTAAAACTCTCTTTTTAGAAAAAATTAAAACCCCTTTATTTTTTAAACCAATAGGAGTTCCAACAGCTTTCACAGGAACACGATACTTCGCCACAACACCTTTTTGTGCTAGCATTAAATCAACATGTAAAATATTTGAAGTAACAGGGTCTTTTTGATATTCTTGAATTACAACTTCAAAAACATTCTCTCCAACTTTAACAGGAAAAACCAAAGTTTCTTTTGATTTTACTGCACGAATAAAATCATTAACCTTAAATGCGCAATGAATGTTCTTAGCACCCTTTCCATAAATGTTTGCAATTAGATAACCATTGTTTCTTAAAGCCTTAACTTCAGACTTTGAAATACTCTCTCTAATAATTCCTTCTAGCATTTAATGTCCTTTTAAAATTATAAAATAAAGGGCTGATTATAGCACACTTTCAGAAATTTTCTTCTTTATAGTACTTAAAACTATCCTGCTTTGCTATAGTTTTTTGAGTGGGTATTTCAACGACTCTTACTTTTTTTACCTTTTCCAAAAAAAGTATCTCAATTAAATCACCTACTTTTATTTCTCTACTTGCCTTAGCAATCTTTCCATTGACAAGAATGGCATTATTAATACACATATCTTGAGCTACAGATCGTCTTTTTACTAAATTTACAGTATTTAAAAACTTATCGATTCGCACTTTTTTTTCCAAATACATAAATATAAGAAAGAATAAAATTTCCAACAACATTATACCTTGCCTTCTGAATATCATAGGGCTTATTGTTTTTATCAATCCCACTACCAGAGAAATTTAAAAAATTATAAAATGGCAAACTAAACTCCAATTCTAAACGATGCCTCCACGAAAATACTTTTGAAAACCCAATACGAACAAAAAAACCATGAGTCTTTAAGATATTTTTATCTAAAATATAAGGATGTTCCTTTAAATCATTTAAAAATTTTCCATAATTCCATTCATATCCAAAGCCAGTAAAAAAACCAAAAGTATTACTGCTCTTGGTAAAATCTAAAAGATAATCTAATCCAATTCCTAAAGATGCAATATAAAATGGTTTATTTCCTTGATATTTTAAACTCTTAAAATCTCTATAAAAACTTGCACTATAAAATCTTAATCCATTATAAGTATTTAGAAAAAATTGATAGCCAATACTAAATCCTATTGTCGTGTTTAATTCTGATGTGGTATAGCTAGTTTGCGGTACATCTCCATAACTACCCTTAAAACTTGCATGATGGATTACACTACCCATAGAAGCCTGCAAATAAACTCCACTTTTATACTTATTTATCTCTTCTTTTGAATCCACAGAAGAGATTCTAGTATCTTGAACTTTGCTCTCTTGCACTACCTCTTGCTTCTCTTGGACCTGTTGTTCTTCTCGTGCTGACAAGAAATCAAACAAAAATACAAAACCTATTAGACTAAGGCATCTAATTACTCTCATCAATATAGCTCTTATAGACAAAATCTTTTAATTCTATCGTATTTTTTTTAGCCTTTTTTCTGAAATTTTATAAATTGTGGAGGGATATTTTTGCTCAAACTCTCTTGAATCTATAATCCAAATATCACTGACCTCTTGAGCCCATTTTAGGCAAAAGTCCTTTGAAGTAATATTAGCTGATGAAGAGTATAGGGCTAAAAACTGATTAAGAAACAATAGATGTTTTTTATCAAATATGAGTCTAAAAGACTTTTTGTTTTTTAGTATAAAAGTTGCTTTTTGCTCTCTTCTTACTCTCTTTTTAAAGCCATTTGGAATCCTTGTAAATCTTTTAAGGACTTCCAAGCTAGAAACCTCTAGAAGAACTTCTTTATTAAGAGCTCTTTGCTTAATTCTATTAAGCTCTAAGGGAGAATTACTTAAAATCCCCACTGTAGTATCTGTTTGTGCTAAAAATACTATTGTGCTTCCCTTAAAAAATCTTGTAAAGACTTTGGTATATGCACATCTATTCTTTGCATATCCTTTAAGGCCTCAACAGCAACCCTTGCACCCTCAAGCGTTGTAAAATAGGGAATAGAGTTGCGAATTACTTGTGTGCGTATAATTTTTGCATCATCTTTACTTGGCTTATTATCAGAAGTATTAATAACTAGATGAATTTCATCATTTGTAATCATATCCTGGATATTTGGCCTACCTTCATAAATTTTTAGTACTCTTGTGGAAGCAATTTTAGCTTCTTCTAAGATCTTATGTGTCCCACTTGTAGCATAGATATTAAAACCTAACTCCTGAAAGCTTTTTGCAATTTCCCCTGCATACTTCTTGTCCTTATCACACAAGGAAAGAAATAAATTACCTGATATTGGCAAGGTATTTTTACTTGCCATTTGACTTTTTGCAAAACTTAAACCAAAGCTATTGCTAATACCCATTACTTCACCCGTGCTCTTCATCTCTGGGCCAAGTAATAAATCTGTATCATTTAACTTATTAAAAGGAAAAACTGACTCTTTTACTGAAATATGTTTTCCTCTCTTTGGCTGATAGATTCCATCATTAAACTCAAAGCTACCAAACCCACTATAAAACTCTAGCGCTTCTTTCAAATTTCCTTGCCACATCACGCGAGTTGCAATTTTTGCCAATGGCATTCCTGTAGCCTTGCTTACAAAAGGAACTGTTCTAGAAGCCCTTGGATTTACTTCAATCAAATAAAGTGTCTGATTATAAATTGCATACTGTATATTCATTAAGCCAACTACACCAAGTTTCCTTGCAATTAAAGCACTGGTATTATTAATTTCTTTTAACATCTTTTCTTCTATGCTAATAGTTGGCAAAGAAGAAGCAGAATCCCCACTATGAATCCCAGCTTCTTCAATATGCTGCATAATACCACCAATATATACATCATTGCCATCACAAATACAATCTACATCAATTTCAATTGCACCATCTAAAAATTTATCAATTAAAATTGGGGTATTTTCGCTTACACGGACAGCCTCTTCCATATAAATCTTTAGTTCATCATCATTTTCTACAATACGCATAGCTCTTCCTCCAAGCACGTAGCTTGGTCTTACTAAAACAGGAAAACCTATTTTATTTGCGATGCGATAGGCCTCTTCTTTTGTAAAAGCAATACCATTTTCTGGTTGCCTTAAATTATTTTCTTTCACAAAATTAGCAAATTTTTCTCTATCTTCTGCTATGTCAATCACTTTTGCTGGAGTCCCAATTATTTTTGCACCATATTTATTAATTTCTTTAGCAAGTTTTAAAGGTGTTTGTCCTCCAAAATGAACAATAATTCCATCAGGTTTTTCTCTATCTAGGACAGATCTCACATATTCAAAATAAATGGGTTCAAAATATAGGGTATCGCTCACATCATAATCTGTGCTTACTGTTTCTGGATTACAGTTATACATAATGCTAGAAATTCCCATATCTTTGAGTGCAAAACTAGCATGCACACAACAATAATCAAACTCAATACCCTGTCCGATACGATTAGGTCCTCCTCCAATAATCAAAACTTTTTTGTTGTCATTTTGAGTCTCTTCTGCATTTTTAATTAAATTAAAATCATAGTAGCTAGAATAAAAATAAGGAGTCAAACTATCAAACTCAGCAGCACAGGTATCTACTTCTTCATAAACTTTTTCTACACCAAGACTTAATCTTGCATAAGCTACTTCACTCTCACTAATTTCAATATTTTCTTGTTTATTTAAGATCTTTGCAATCATCTTATCACTAAAACCAAGACACTTTGCCCTCAACATTAAATCTTTATCTTGTAAAATCCGCGATATGATTTTTTGCTCAAATAAAACAATTTCTCTAATTTTTCCTAAAAACCAAGGATCAATTTTACTTAAGTCATAGATTTCTTGTAAATCTAATCCTACTCTAAAAGCATCTGCCAGATAAAGTATTCTATTGGCATTTGGCCTGCGTATCTCATATCTAATATGCTCTACATCAGTGCTTAATGAATCAAAGCCACAAAGACCAGTTTCTAAACTACAAAGGGCTTTTTGGACACTTTGATAAAAGTTAGACCCTATAGCCATCACCTCACCTATACTCTTCATAGATGTTCCAAGTGTGCTATCTACTTGGGGGAATTTTTCAAATGTAAAACGAGGTATTTTTGTAACAATATAATCGATACTTGGCTCAAAGCTCGCTGGGGTACCTGTTATATCATTTTGTATTTCATCCAAGTTAAAACCAACTGCCAAAAGAGTAGCAACTTTTGCAATAGGATAACCTGTTGCTTTTGAAGCAAGAGCTGAACTTCTTGATACACGAGGATTCATCTCAATCACAATCATTCTACCTGTTTGCGGATGGATTGCAAACTGCACATTGCTTCCACCAGTATCCACTCCAATTTCTCTTAAAATTGCAAAAGAAGCATCTCGCATTCTCTGATATTCTTTATCTGTCAGTGTCAATGCAGGTGCTATTGTAATAGAATCTCCTGTATGCACCCCCATTGGATCAAGATTCTCAATGGAGCATACGATGATACAATTATCACTCTTATCTCTAATAACCTCCATCTCATACTCTTTCCAACCAAGAAGCGATTCTTCAATCAAAATTTCACTAATTGGACTTGCTTCTAAACCTGCTTTTGCTAGCGACTTAAATTCTTCAATATTATAAGCAACCCCACTTCCACCACCAGCAAGAGTGAAACTTGCACGGATAATTAAAGGAAATCCTATAGCCTTTGCTGCTTCCATAGCTTGATTTTCATCATAGGCATAAAAAGACTTTGGTAAATCCATTCCAATTTTTAGCATTGCTTCCTTAAAGGCTCTTCTATCTTCTCCTTTTTTAATCGCCTCTGGATTAGCGCCTAAAAATTTAACTTTTCCAAGCATACCCTTTTCATACATTTTCATTGCAACATTTAAAGCTGTTTGACCGCCCATTGTAGGAAGTATTGCATCAACATTTTCAATTTCAATAATTCTTTGAACAATTTCCTCTGTAATAGGCTCAATATAAGTTTTATCCGCAAATTCTGGATCTGTCATAATGGTAGCAGGATTTGAATTGATCAAAACTACCCTATATCCCAATGATTTTAAAGTTTTGACTGCTTGTGTTCCAGAATAATCAAACTCACAAGCCTGTCCAATTACAATTGGCCCTGAGCCAATCAGTAAAATAGTTTTAATATCTTCTCTCTTTGGCATTTTCCTAGTCCCATCTTTTTTTTCGTATTTTACCTTAAAAATCACAAAAACCCTCGTAGGAAATCATAATAATAAGCCTTGTATGGCATATTTTTTGCTTTACTTTCAAGATATAATTTAGGTATCTTTAAAGATCTGCAGAGGAAGTTTCATTGAGATATTTGATTTTTATATTCATTTGTCTTATTATCCAACTTTATAGCGCAACAAATAACACAGTAAATCAGATCAAGTCTCAATATGGGACAGATACTACAGAGAATGTATTTATTGATCTTAATAATACTCCAGATGGTTGGACAACGTGTAATGCAGCGCAAGATAACTGTTACACAGGAGCTATTTTTAGCACCTATAATGATTTACAACTCAATAATAATGCAACCTTGACTATAAATCTTAGTGCTACTGGAAATTATGGAAACTGGGCATCAGTATTTTTTAGAGGTGATGGGGGACAAAAATATAGTATCAATGGAGGAAGATTTGTATTAAATTTATTATCTCTACCTGATCCAAATAGCGACCTACCCGTTGAAGGTGTCTTTATTACAAGAAGAAAAGATAGTAATCTAAGTTCTGATTTTAGTTTTAATACAGAAATGGTTGTTGTAGCAACAGAAAATTTCTATATTACAAGAGGAGTTTTTAATGTAAATGATGGAAAAGGTGGATATGCCTTTAATGGAAATACTTACATTGATGTTTCAAAAATGCAACCATCAAAAGGGTGGAGAGGTTCAGGAGTTGGCTATCGAAGTATCACTAGTGTAAGTGGTGATGGTTATTTTTATATAAACTTTAATCCTACAACAAGAACTACTTACAATCGAGACAATATTATTCAATTAAAGGGTGATATTGCAGTTGAGCTAGCATCTAGTGATAAAAGTGAAGCCATTATCCATTTAACAAACCCACAAAGTTTTTTTCAAGGAAGATTCTCACTCCAAGGAAATGCTAATGCAGAACTACTGCTTGATCGTGGAGGCAAGTGGATTCTCACTGCAAACTCTGCTGTAAGGACCCTAAATACCAATAACGCAAAATCTAATCTTGATGACCAATATCACAACATTGATAATATAGCTGTGGTGGATTTTATAAAAATTGCAGATGATGGAAGCGATTCTAGACTTACTAATGATACAGAGTTTAAACAAAGGACTCTAAGAATTGATAGAGCTTTAAATGGCAATAATGGCGTTTTTAGGCTTATGGCTGACATCCCCCTTGGAATGGTTGATACTATTAGTGCAAATCAGCTTAATGGAACCCATTACATACAAATTTATCAAAACAAATCTAGAGTAAGTTTTGATATTTTAAAACCTATGATCGTTGCACATGCAAATGAAGTAAATGGTAATTTTATTGGATTATCCACAATTACTGGGATATATAATTATGATCCAGTCCTAACAAAAATCCCATCTCAAAATGGAGGAGTAAATTGGATATTAAGCTCCATTGACTTAAACCCAAATCAAACTGCAAGAACACTTTTTAATATACTCTCGATGCCTTATAGAATTTTTAGAATCCAAGCTGATTCTATTAATCACAGGATTGAAGATTTCCTCTACCCTCCTGCAAAATTTGGAATATGGGCAAAAACATATGGAGGAGGAATCTATCATACAAATGCTTTTAATCGCAAACAAAGCTCTCAGAACCTCTTTTTTAGTTTTCAAGGTGGCTTTGATTATGGAAAAAACTTTGATGATTCTAGGTATTTTTATGGGGGTAGTTTTGACTTTCTAAAAATCTATGGGGGTGATAGCGGCTACACTGGTGATGCTAGGAGCTTTGGATTTGGATTTTATGGAGGCTTTATTAAAAATGATGATTTATTTTTAGATGCAAAAATCAAATATATCTTTTCTTCATTTTACAACAATTTATATCAAGCACAAAATCCTGTAGATTTTTATGGGAGTGCCTTGCTAGCAAACTTTAGGGCAGGATATAACTTTTATTTTTTTAAAAAATCTAGAACCAAAACCATCCAAACTTGTAAAAAAGGAGATGATGGAAAATCTTTTTGTAGAAATGAAAAATCAACAGGCTATGTTCGGGATACAAAATTTTTCATACAACCCTATATTTCTTTAACTCCTGGAGTAATATTTGGACATTCCTTTAATTTTCTTGATAAGACCTCTTCATATAATGTGTCAGGAAAACTTGATAACTCACCAGCTCTCTTAACCACAATAGGAATACTAGGATCCAATAAATACCGATATGAGAATTTTAGTGTCCTAGCAAAAACCTTTATTGCTTATAATTATGATTTAAATCTTGGGGGTCAGATTACCTTAGTAGATGATGCAAATATTCCCCTTTATGGCAATTCCAAGAAAGGAGACCATAGACTTTCCTTGGGATTGGGTAGCGAAGTGTTATTTTTTAATGATAGCCTAAAAATTTTTGCAGACTTTAAAACTGAATTTTTTGGAAGACTTAATACCTATTGGCTACTTTCTTGTGGCCTAAGATATAAGTTTGGACAACCCAATAGTGACAAAAAGTCTTCTCTAAGCTATAGGCCAAAATCTGCTCCTACTAAAAAGACCTTTAAGCAGAGATTTGGTCCTTATCAAAATGTTCAAAAAGAAAGTGATAAAAGCTTTAATAAACAAAATCACTTTAAGGAAGTAAAAAGAGGGTATCTAAGAGATTAAAGAAGATTGCCTAGAGGGTATTCACAAAAGTCTTAATCCTCTCAATTCCTTTTTGAAGTTGCTCCATTGAACAAGCAAAAGATAATCTTATATAGCCATCCATACCAAATGCTACACCAGGAACCACAGCAATTCCTTGTTGTTCTAAAAGCTGTTTTGAAAAACTCAAAGAATCCATTTTTGTTTCTTCGATATTAATAAATAAATAAAAAGCCCCCTGTGGCTTAATAACATTAAGTTTTGAAATTGCATTAATTTGCTCAAAAGCAAAATTACAACGATCTAAAAACGATAGTCGCATTCTTTCAATCTCTTGATCTACTTTCCCATTTAAGGCAACCAAAGATGCCTTTTGTGTAATAGAGTTTATATTTGATGTGCATTGACTTTGTAGATTATCCATTAATTTAACCAATTTTTGATTCTTTGAGGCAAGATAGCCTATTCTCCAACCAGTCATAGCAACAGACTTTGATAGTCCATTTACCGTAATCGTTCTTTGCAATAAATCTTCATTTATAGAAGCAATAGAACAAAAGCTATCATCAAATACCAATTTTTCATACATCTCATCACTAACAATCATAATATCTGTATCTTTAATAACTTCATAAAGCTCTTTTATCTCTTCTTTACTATAAACCATCCCTGTAGGGTTAGATGGTGTTGTCAATACTAAAAGTTTTGTTTGTTTGTTAATATGTTTTTTTAATAAATCAGGAGTGAGTTTAAAAGAATCTTTTTGACTTGTTTGAACCAAAATGCTTTTTCCCCCACTATAATTGGTGAGCTCTGGGTAAGTGACCCAATAGGGAGCAGGGATAATTACTTCATCATCTGTGTCAATCAAAGCTTGAAAAATATTAAATAAAGATTGCTTAGCACCATTGCTTACCAATATCTCAGAAGCATCATAATTTAATTGGTTTTCTCTTCTAAGCTTATTAGCAATAGCCTCTCGTAATTCTAAAATACCAGCAACAGGAGTATATTTAGTAAAACCTTCATTAATAGCCGAAATTGCAGCTTCTTTAATAGCCAATGGTGTATCAAAATCAGGCTCTCCCGTCGAAAAGCTCAAAATATCCCTACCTTGCATTTTTAAATTATATGCCAATGTACTTATTGCAATCGTTGCAGATTCTGCCAAATTTAATATTTTATTTGAGTATCTCATAATTTCTTCTCACTATATAATTTGATTTTAATATTTATGTTTTAAAAATTGAAAAACTACCCTTGAGGTTTAGATGTAGATATCGCTAAAAATCTTAGAATTTTTGAAGAACTATCTATAATGGTGCCGAAGGTCGGAATCGAACCGACACGGAGTTGCCTCCACCAGATTTTGAGTCTGGCGCGTCTACCAATTTCACCACTTCGGCATGGTGCGCTGAGCGAGACTTGAACTCGCACGAGTTGCCTCACCACCCCCTCAAGATGGCGTGTCTACCAGTTCCACCATCAGCGCTACTAAATGCACCCCCTCCTCTCTTCTTTTTATTTATGAATTAAAGCCAAGGATTGCCATAAAGTGCAATTGCTGCAAATACTAGAGTATAAATTACCTGTGCTTCAATCATTGCAAGTGCAATAAACATTGTTGTAGTTAATTTACCAGCGATACCAGGATTTCTAGCAGTTCCAGAAATTGTAGCCGCTGCAGCATGACCCATACCAATTGCTCCACCCAATGCAGCAATTCCTAATCCTACAACCGCAGCTAGAACCGAAAAAGCTTTTATCATTGTATCATCACCAGAAGCAAAAGCCAAACCTGTTAAACCAAAAAACACAGATAGAAATAGTCTCACAACTCTCTCCTTCTTATTCATTTATTTATCTTCTTTCGGATCTCTCCCCTACACGAAGATTTAAGGCGTATTATCTCAAAAAAAACATAAAAATAACTTTAAAAAAATTACTTTTTAAGATCTAAATCAATCTTACCTTTATTAAATCCTAGAATCTTGCAATAAATCTTTTGTCCCTCTTGAAATAAATCGCTTGGTTTTTGAGATTTATTTTGTACAATCTTGCTCACATGTAATAATCCATCGCCTCCTTTTGGCAAAGATACAAACACACCAAAATCTACAATCTTTTTTACAACGCCCTCAAAAATCTCTCCCTCCACATAGCCCTGTTTTTCTCCCACAAGTTGCAAAATAAATTCCTTAGCTTGCAAAACTTTTTCTGCATCATTACCAAAAATTTTAACACCGCCACTATCACGATTTAAATCAACACTTACTTCAAATTTTTCAATAATCTCTTTTATTGTTTTTCCGCCAGTCCCAATAATATCTACAATCTTAGCAGCAGGAACTTCAAACTTTTCTGTCTTAGGTAAGAGACTTTGGTTTAGCTGTATTTTAGAATTTGCCTCTTGCATAATTGATAGGATATGAATTCTGGCTTCTTTTGCTTGATATAATGCCTTCTTTAAAATTTCTAGATCAATGCCCTTAATTTTAATATCCATTTGCATAGCAGTGATAACTTGGGTATTTCCAGCAACCTTAAAATCCATATCTCCCTCGTGATCTTCTAGCCCCATAATATCAGTTAAAATCGCATACTTTTCACCCTCTTTTATAAGTCCCATAGCAACACCAGCAATCAACCCTGTAGTTTCCACTCCACTTGCAACTAATGCTAAGGAACCTCCGCATACACTTGCCATTGAACTAGAACCATTAGACTCTAAAATTTCAGACACTAAGCGCACTGTTTCATCTTTGTGCACAATACTATCTTCTAATGCCTTTCTTGCTAAATTACCATGTCCGAGCTCTCTTCTTCCAACAGAACCAATCATTGATGCTTCTCCGACACTAAATCCAGGAAAGTTATAATGAAAGGTAAAGAACTCTTTTTGCACACTATGATCACTTAAAAGCTCCTTACTTTGAGCATCATTCTCACTTCCTAGCGTGCTTACAACTAATGCCTGAGTCTGTCCTCTTGTAAATAAAACACTCCCATGAACTTGAGGTAAAAAATTTGTTTGAATATCTATTGGTCTTACCTCATTTAATTTCCTTCCATCGACACGAACACCTTGCTTTAATATTTGATTTCTTACAAAGTTTTTCTTATACTCTTGAATGTTAAACTCTATTTTATCTAGATCCCAATTCTCCTGATTTGTCTCAAAAATCAACTTTGCCAGATTATTGAGTTGAGTGGCTCTTTCGCTTTTTGCCATAGAAAAAAGAATATCTTGGATTTGATGATGATATTTTTCTTCTAAGAAAGTATAGAGTTCTTGATCAAAAAGACTCTTTTCACTCAACTGTATCCATTCTTCTTTCTTGTATCCCTTCAAGGAATTTTCATATAAGAAGCTCATCTTGTTAATTTTTTCTTTTGCAAAATTAATTGCATCTAAAAGCTCTTCTTCATCTACCCCCCTATCCTTTAAACTCCCCCCCTTCATCTCTATCATTAATAAATCTTCAAAGCTGCCCGAAATAAATAAATCAATATCTGAAATCTGCAACTGTTGGATAGTAGGATTAAAAATAAATTCACCATCAATGCGTCCAACCCTTACTCCAACAACTGGAATCATAAAAGGAACACTAGAAATAAAGAGTGCATTGGCAGCAGCATTTAGAGCACAAACCTGTAAATCACTTTCTCTATCATAACTTAATACAAAAACACTAATATGTGTTTGACGCTTATATCCATTTGGAAAAAGGGGTCTTAAGCTTCTATCAATCAATCTAGAAGTTAAAACCTCAAACTCACTTGGTTTTCCCTCCCTTTTAATAAACCCCCCTGGTATCTTTCCTACAGCATAACTTTTTTCTATATATTGAACACTTAAAGGTAAGAAGTTCCCCTCAATATCCTCATCATCAATTGCAACACTTGCCAGTATAACAGTTCCTTTATGTTGATATAAAACAGAACCACTTGCCTGCTTAGCAACATAATCTATTTTTAAATTCTCACTCCAACCCTCTAAAGCGATATCGATATTATGCATGCTTCTCCTTGTTTTTTGCATAATTATGCCATTATTTGTTATAAAATCGATAGGTTAATCCTGTTTGGGTAAGAGGAGAAAAACTAAATTCAAACTTCACATATGTGTTATTTAATACGCTTGCAGCATATCCCCCAGATGTAGTATCATTTGTCAATATAGGCATACGCTGACTTGCTAATCGCAATCCAATACCAAAGCAACGAATATTTTTAAAGATTCCAAAAGACCAATTTGTCAAGGCATCTGAAAATTTGCGAGTATGAGCCAAATTATTAAAATTAAGCCCAATGGAAGCATTAAGACCAAAATATCCAAAGTCATTACTAAAATTAAAGCTTAGATAGTTTGCTGTTGTTTCTTGTTTTAGAGTTGTAATATCATTAAATTGATTTTTAATATAGTAAGTCAGTGAAGTATTTAGATATTTTTTAACATAACTTGCACTAACAGATAGCTCTTGCAAATTATTATAAAAAAAAGAGTAGGAAAGAATACTTGATAATTCCAATCCTTCAATCGGAGAAAAACCCACCTTATTTTGCAATGGATTTCTAAAATATGAAAATGGGTCATCAAAATCAAATCTCTGAAAAATACGCCAATAGAATAACTCTCTTCCTTTACTGCCAAAAAAATACTGATTTAGTTTTAAATCAAGTTTTCTTGTTGTAATTTTATAGTCACTTAGAGTTGCTGGATTCCAAACATCATCATATAATTTACCTCCAATTAAATACTGACCTGTAGCTTTATTGTAAAGATCCGTATAGTCTGCAGAAGCAAGAAAGGCTCGATCCAAAACACCATCAGAGATTTGAAAATAAGGTGCTGTAAAACTGGCTTCAAAATTAACCACATGAAAGATTTTATTATAATCTTTTGCCAAATCCATATTTAGGTTAATGGTGTAGTTTGCAAGAAGAAAATTCCCTGTTTTTCTTGTTGTAATATCTTTATCAATATAGCTCTTTTGCATATTGTAAATACCTAAGTTACTTGCATAAACATCAGACCAAATACCAAGAGATAAATATTGATTAAAAAGAGAAAATTGTAACCCAAGGGGTATTTTTATGCTATTTTCCACATAACTATAGCCCAAATTTCTATAAATATTTTTCATTTGATAATCAATAGAATATAAAAGATTCTTAAAAAATAAGCTATCTAGATATTTATGATATTGCAGATTTGGCAATGATTGAAAGGTTGTATCGTTGTTAATCTTATTTAAGTTTAAAAAATAGCGAAAATTAATTCCATAATAATGATCTTGTGTTTGTATGTAAAAATTTGCCTTTGACATTCTGGTTCCATCTGTAATTCTTGCATTAAACTTTTCAAACCGCAAATAATCCAAGTCATTCATATATAAGAAATCAAGATAAAGTCCATTATCAATATCTTTCTTCATACCAAAATACTTTTTTAAAGGATTATCGCTTGAATGCAAAAAATCAAAGCCAAAAATATGTTTATTTCTTAGATTGTATCTTTCTACATAAGAATCTTTATTAAAGAAATATTTTGCATTAAAGATAAATTTATCACTTTGGGAATCTATAGCCCTAAATTCCAAAGAACCACCAAAGCCCCTATCAGTTCTAATTTGAGGTGTTAAAGTCATATCCCAAAAATTTTGCACTGCAATATAAATAGGCTGAATGAATATAAAACCTTCCCTACTAGAAGTTGCAAATTGTGGATATAAAAAGCCGCTTGAGCGCTCATTCTTGGTAGATAGCCTTAAGTAAGGAAAATAAAATATTGGAACATCTCCGATATATAAAGTGGGATTCCACACACTAAGTGTAGACTTTTCGCTATCAAAACTTCCTGAACTAATATTCATATACCACACAGGTCTTTCTATACTACAACCAGAGACCATTGCTTTTTTAAAACTATAAATTTTATTATTACTTTGCGCTTCAGCAGCCCCTATCCACATACCACTTTGGCTATCTTGAACATAAAAGGGCTCAACAATGCCATAATCCTCTGTCATATTAATAATTGCTTGATTGGTTTTTGAAAAGATGCTTCCACCCTTATAAATCTTAACATTCCCCTGTACATCAAGAACTCTTTGCTCTTTATCATAAACAACCTTATCAGCTATAATATACAAGTCTCCATTAAAAACAATGGCATTTCCTACTGCATGGACCTTGTCACCCTCTGTATAAACACTATCTGCTAACAACTCAAATATCTTATTATTATCTTTATCAAATTTTTGTACCCCAACCTCTGCCCTCATATAAACAAACAACAAAAAAATAATAAAAAGATATTTCAAGATTGCCCTTATGTAACTACTATGGTCTTAGCAACTCTATCATGCAAGGTTCTTACAAGATTATTATCAAATGCAAAAAAATAAGTACTAAAAAGAAAAAATGTCCCTAACTCTTTGATAAGAATTCTAACCAAAGAGAATAATAAATCTGGAGAATCTAATGTATCAATCATCACAACACGTATCTTTGTAAGTATTTTCCCAATACTTACACCACAAAATAATACAAAAATAAAATAGTAAAAACCTCTTACAAACAGCCAAACTTTACAGGCTAAGATTAAAAAATCTAAATAGTTTGAATATTGAAAATAATCAAAGTTAATAGTAACTCTAAAAACTAAATAAGAAATAGATAATATCAAAAACTCATCAATTAAATAAGCTAGGATCCTCCTACCAATTGGCGCAACCTTTAAGTTTTCTCGATAAACAATCTCTTCAATCTTTGTATCACTAATATACATAATCAAAGAGCCCTGTGACCGATATCTTTCCTATATTGCATCCCAGAAAAACTAATAGAATCAATAATCTTATATGCATGATTTCTTGCCTGTTTTAGATCCTCTCCTAACCCAACACTTAATAGCACTCTACCCCCAGATGCAAATAGCATTTTATCATCACGAGTTACACCTGCAAAAACAATATGCCCAAGAGAATTATCAAATGAACTGATTTTAATTTCTTGAGCCTTGGAATTTGCATAGGGGTAATCCTTTGATGCAAGAACAACAGCCATTGCACTTCCATTATAAAATTCAATTTTTGTCTCTTTTAATTTCCCTCTTATAACACTTTCACAAATATCAATAAGGGATGTTTTTAATAATGGCATCAAAACTTGACACTCAGGATCACCAAACCTTACATTATACTCCAATAAAAAAGGTTCCCTAGCCTCTCCAAATTCTTTAACCATAATCCCAGCAAATAATACTCCCTCAAATTCATTACCTTCTTCTTTAAGCCCTTCCACAGTGGGTTGGATAATTCTTTTTGCAATTTTATCCATCAATTCTTGATCACACTGAGGTGCAGGAGAATAGGCTCCCATACCACCAGTATTTGGTCCTTCATCATTATCTAACAATCTCTTATGATCTTGACAAGCTGGTAATAATACATAATCCTTTCCATCACAAATTGCAAAGACAGATAACTCAAATCCTTCCAAGAATTCTTCAATAACTACACACTTACCTTCTTGCCCAAACCTTTCTCCGCTTAACATACTCTTGATAGTATCTAGCGCTTCCTCTTTATTAGAAGTAATGACAACACCCTTTCCTGCACATAAACCATCTGCCTTAATAACATAAGGTGCTTTCATTGTTCCTAAAAATTCTTTTGCCTCATTAAAATCACTTGTTTGAATATAACGAGCTGTGGGAATATGATGACGCACTGCAAAATCTTTCATATAAGACTTAGAACCTTCAAGCATCCCGGCTTTTTTGCTTGGTCCAAAAACCTTAATGCCCTCTTGTCTCAATAAATCAGAAATACCATCAATAATAAAAGCCTCTGATCCAATAATCACAAGTCCAATATGCAATTTTTTGACTTTTTTGATTAGATCTTGATGAGAATCAAAAGAAAAGTTCTCTCCTATTTGAGATGTTCCGCCATTTCCAGGTGAAAAAAATATTTTTTCAACTCTTTTATCTTTTAAAAGATGCAAACCAATTGCATATTCCCTTCCACCACTACCTAAAATCAAAACACGATAACTCATCTAAAAAATCCTTAGAAAAATCACCCAGATAGCCGCTAATTAAAGTGTAAACCAAAAACTTTAAAGACAAAACCAGAAGAAGCTTATTAGGCGGCAGATTCTAAACTCATTGGGAGCCTCAAGCAAAAATACCGAACACACAAAGCTTTCTATAACCAGTTTAATATTTTTATTCTCAAATGGATCAACAAATAAAAAACACGCACTATCCAGGCTTTGTAATTATAAAAAAAAGGTAATTATTTTTTTCTTAAACAATCAATTTTATACAAATAATCCTCTAATTTTTTTCCCTTTTTAAGAGAATCTAAGAAAGAAAATAATAAAAAACCACTATCTCTTGGAATAAAGCTGCAAGGATGGCCACTTTTTAAGATATCAAAGCAATAAATTTTTGAATGCTGATGTAGCATCTCTAGCATTTGCAAAGCTCTTTGGGAATGTTCCATCAACTGATTTGATCTTCTAAAGACATTATCACCCCATCCACAAAAGATTAATTCTGATTTTTTAGCACAATGTAATACATAAGCTAAATTTTTCTCAAAATTTTCTCCCTTGTATTCTAAAAGCATCTTGGTTGTTTCACATATCAAGGGATAGAGATTAAGCAAGTATATGCCACCATATTTACCCTCACCAAGATGCATTGCAAATTCTTTGCAAATTAAAAGCGTATTATCCCAATAAGTTAATGTACTATGCTCTGGATTTAACCCGATAAAAGCAATCTTTGGCTTTTGTAAATCCCAAGTCCTTTCAACTACAAAACGGAATTTAGAACACCTAGATTGAATGCTTAATAAATTATAGTTGTCAAACTTCTGAACACAATACATCAAAAATTTTAGAAATTCTCACCATCAAATCTCAATAATGCAGACCCCCAAGTAAAACCGCCACCAAAAGCATCTAAAAGTATAAGATCACCATTTTTAAGTCTCTTATCCTCATACACATCATTCATCGCCATAGGAATACTTGCAGCTGAAGTATTTCCATATTTCTGGACTGTCAATACAACCTGCTCTTCTTTGAATTCAAGACGCTTTCCAACAGCTGATATAATTCTTAAATTTGCCTGATGAGGAATAAAAAAAGCTATCTCTTCCACTAAAACTTTATTCTTTTGGAGAATCATTTCGACATCACTAATTAGTGTCTTAACAGCAACCTTAAATACCTCATTGCCTTTCATATTCAAACATTGTTTTGCTTCTTCTTGTAATGTGGAAAGTGGTGTGTAAAGTAAATTTGCATAGCCACCATTAGAAGAAATATGAACATCAATGATTGATCTTTCCTTTGAATTAGTTGTCCCTACAACAGCAGCTCCAGCGCCATCTCCAAAAAGCACACAAGTACTCCTATCTTGAAAATCTAGGATTGAGCTAATTTTTTCTGCACCAATAATAAGGATATTTTTACACATACCACTTTCTATGAAAGATTTTGCAGTAAACAATAAATAAATAAAGCCACTACAGGCTGCAGATATATCAAAAGCGGGCTTATCAATAATACCAAGTTTATTTGCAACAACACAAGCAGTCGATGGCATACCCAAATAATCAGGACTTAAAGTCCCCACTATCACCATATCAATATCACTAGGTTTTAATTTAGCTCTTTGTATAGCCAGTTTTCCAGCCTCATACGCCAAATCACTCGTTTTTTGATCCTTACTAGCAAAATACCTAGTATGAATTCCTGTCCTCTCCACTATCCAGTCATTACTAGTATCTACCATTTTTTCAAAGTCAAAATTACTAACACAATTTTTTGGGACATAAGAAGCTATAGACTTAAGAGAGGCAAACATCAAACAAGCTCCCCTTTGTGTAAGAAAACTTTTTGTATTTTTTCAGAAATATCAGATCTTACACTACTTAATGCTTGATAAATTGCATTTTCAATTGCTCTTGCATTACTTTTGCCATGGCTAACAATCACATTTCCATTGATACCCAATAACGGAGCTCCACCATATTCTGCATAATCTATTCTATTTTTCAAATTCTTAAACACACCCTTTAGCAAAAAAGCACCACAAATACCTAGAAATGATCTTTTAATTTCTTGCTTCATTAAAGACATTACAGATGAAGCCACTCCTTCGCTTGCCTTTAGAATAACATTACCACTATATCCATCACAAACAATTATCTCAACACTTCCATTAAAAATATCATTCCCCTCAACATTCCCCTTGAAGAAAGAATAACTTTTTAACATCTTAAATGTTGCTTTTGTAAGTTCATTTCCTTTGGTATCTTCCTCACCATTTGATAACAATCCCACCTTAGGATCAGAATAGCCCAAAACATTCTTAGCATATTCATATCCCATCAAGGCAAAATCAACTAAAAAATCTGGCTTACAATCTGTATTTGCACCAGCATCAAGTATAAGACTTGGATTACCCCTTACTGTCGGCATCATTGTGCAAATAGCAGGCCTACTTACACCTTTTATTCTACCAAGAATTAGAGTAGAAAGGCTCATTGTGGCACCACTATGTCCAGCAGAAACTAAAGCATCTACTTGATTATTCTTTAGCATTTCTGTAGCGACATAAATTGAAGATTCTTTTCTTCTGATAGCTACAGAAGCTTGCTCTTCCATTTTTATGTAGTCATCACAATGTATCACCTCAATTCTATTATCAAAACCAACAACCTGTAAATATTTGTTGATTTCCACAGAATCTCCAACGATATAAGCAAAAAAGTTCTCACGTGCTAATGCACTTTTTACTCCATCTATAATTGGATAAATCCCATTATCTGCACCCATTGCATCAATGGCTACCTTAATCACCAAAGACCCCCTTAAGGTTTTTTACTTATAAGTTCCATTAAACTTATTTCTATGGTGTGGTATCTTCCAAGTTCCATCCTTATCCCTTACAGGAACTGCCAAAGTAACTTTATAGTGTGTTCTTCTCTTTGCTGCTCTTGTCTTACTTACACGTCTCTTAGGAACTGCCATTTTTTACTCCTTAATATGATAATCTGATTTTATTAGCTCTATTTCGCTAGAAAATATGTACTCTATGTCTATCAAGCCATCAAAAAATTCTATAACATCAAAGTCACTAGTTTTGAGTTGGCTTTGCATATCCCACAAACCATCTGAGATATACAAAACTAACTCCTGATCAATAGTCTTAAAAAAACTATCACCACTTAGATCACACTCTAATTCTATTTTTCCAAACAACCTGCCTTTCAATAAATAAAGATTAGAATCTTTACGAGAAATACTACATTCTAGTTTTAAAGAATCATCCCCAAATACAAAATGATTTTCCCTATTGGTAATTTTTCGAAAAGCAACCTTCATCTAAACCTACATCCAAAAATAACAAAAAAATCTACAGAAGCTCTCTTTTTGCAAAAAAGAATTCTATCTCTTGCTTTGCATTTTCCACGCTATCACTACCATGAACTGCATTCATAGTGATATTGTCAGCAAAGTCATAGCGGATAGTCCCCACATCTGCATCTTTTGGATCTGTAGATCCCATCAGTTCTCGATTCTTTGCAATAGCATTCTCACCTTCTAATACCATTACCACAATAGGACCACTAGACATAAATTCAACAAGACTTTGAAAAAAAGCTTTGTCTTTATGAACAGCATAAAACCTTTCTGCTTCACTTCTGCTTAGCCAAATATTTCTTATGGCTACAACCCGAAGATCATTACGTTCAAAACGATCAATTATATTCCCAACAACTCCCCTCTTCACCGCATTGGGCTTTATGATAGATAAAGTTTGTTCCATTTTATAAATAGCAACTCCCGAATCTAGTTCTTTATAAAAACTAAAAAAATCCTAGCACTACATAAAAACTAAACCTCAATAGTTTTAGTTTAAAGGTGTCAGGACAAAAAGTTCTAACACTTCAATAGACAAATAAAAAATCTATAGATTTTAAGTTTAGAACACAATTATGGTATCCTCGGCGGGATTCGAACCCACGACCTTACGATTAGGAATCGTACGCTCTATCCAGCTGAGCTACGGGGATACATCATCTCTTGTAAATCCAAAATAATAGAAATACCAAGAGATAATACTAGCCTTGAAAATTACTTCTTAGCCACTAAATCCTTTAATCCCTTTCCTGGCTTAAACTTAGGAACCATCTTATCTGCAGTCTTATAAGTCTTGTTACCGCCAGGAACTTTTCCTTCTTTACCTTTTTGTAACACAGTCTCAAATTTACCAAAACCTACAAGCTCGATTGCTTTCTTTTCTGATAAAGCTTTTTCTACCGCAGCAACAAAAGAATTTACTGCAACCTCCGCTTCTTTCTTTGTTGAATACTCACCGACCTCTTTTACTAGATCCACAAACTCTGCTTTATTCATATCAAGGAGCCTCCATAGTATTTTTGTATATTTTTCCGTATTTCATTATTTCAGAAACGCGTTATTCTACTTAGTTTTTTTCTAAAAATCAAGCATTTAGTGAGTTTAGACTTAGGTTTTTGAACTTTTTTAGATAGAATTGTGGTCATTAAAACTAACAGCTACAAATCCAAATGTAGCACCTGTATTTTTAGTTGTCTTATAACAGTAACTTGTTATTTTGGTTTGAGTTCTTGATTTCATGACCTAAAATTAAATTGCTTAAAGTTATGGATTTTGGGATGACTCTTTTTTTTAGCTAAAACTTCCAATGAAACAAAAGCAATATGGTTTTAAGCTAAAGTTACTTAAGCTAAATTTTGATATTTTTTGAGATTTGAGTTTGTCAAAACTATCTTTGTTTAGCCAAATCCAAAGATTATCTTAAATCAAAATAGGAGTTAAAACCTTTTTGTAAGAGGGGTACAGGTTTTGGACTTGTAAAAACTAATAAAATATCTTGAAATTTAGGATGTAAATGATGGAAATAAAAAAAGTTGCGATTAATGGAACAGGAAGAATAGGTCTTTGCACAACAAGGATTGTAAGCACAAGATTAGATATGGAGATTGTTGCGATTAATACCACAACAGATATTGATACTCTTATACACTTAATCAGATACGATAGTGTCCATGGTTCCATTGATGTAAAAAAAATTAATGAAGACACTCTTGAGATTGGTAATAGTAAAAATATTAAGGTGGTGAGCAACCGCGATATCAATACTCTTGATTTTTCACTTTATGGTGCACAAGCAGTGATTGAATGCACCGGAAAATTTAATTCTCTTCAAAAAGCAACCCCTCACCTTAAAGGCTGTATTAAGAAGGTTATTATTTCAGCTCCAGCTGAGGAAGCTCCCACATTTGTTTTTGGTGTCAATCATCAAGAGTATAAAGGCGAGTCAATCATATCAAATGCTTCTTGCACAACAAATTGTTTAGCTCCTATCTTGAAAGTTTTACATCAAGAATTTGGTGTAAAAAATGGTTTCATGACCACAATCCACAGCTATACAAATGATCAAAACCTTCTTGATGTTAAACATAAGGATATCCGTCGTGCTAGAGCTGCAGCATTAAATATGATACCCACAAGCACAGGAGCAGCAAAAGCCATAGGTCTTGTAATCCCTGAACTTAATAAAAAACTAAATGGCTTTGCAATCCGTGTTCCAACACCAAATGTAAGTCTTATTGATCTTAGTGTTAATGTGTCCAAACCAGTTTCCAAGGAGATTGTAAATCAGGCCTTTTTTGAGGCGCAAGAGAGCTACATGAAAGATATTATTAAAGTGGATGAGGACATGTGCGTATCTAGTGATTTTATTGGTTCAAGTTATAGTGCAATTTTTGTACCTGATAAAACTTTAGTGCAAGATGATAGTATTAAAGTTCTTGCGTGGTATGATAACGAAATGGGCTATTCCTATAGACTTGTTGATATGTGTGCTTATATGCTTCAACACGATTAAAGAGTATTTTATGCTGGATTTTACACATTCTTTAGAATATAAACACTCTACGCTAAGTCAAAAAGCCCTAGATAATGCTTTTAACTTGATCCAGCAAGAAAGACTCACAAAAAAAACTGGGTATTATGACTTAGCTGAAGACACTCAGGCTCTTAAGGATTCTGAAAAATTTATCAAAGACAATAGTGATTTTTTGAAAAAAATCAAAAATATTGTAGTGATTGGTATTGGAGGGAGTTCTCTTGGAATCAAGGCAATTGATAGTATGCTAAAACATCTTAAAACAAGAAAAAAAATCAAATTAAGATTCTTAGAACACACCGATCCCATAGAGATTCAAAAAACACTAAATAAAATACAGTTTAAACAGACTTTGTTTATTGCTATTTCAAAATCTGGAACCACTATTGAAACTTCTTCTTTGCTTAAATTTGTAATTCACAAATACAAACTTCTATCACCATCTCACTCTAAACATCTTGTCTTTATTACAGATAAAAATTCTCCTCTCCATCACTTTGCAAAAGAAAATAATTTTCAACATTTTTGCATTAATCCAAATATTGGGGGAAGATTTTCTGTTTTAAGCACTGTGGGAATCTTGCCCTTAAAAGTATTGGGCTATGATGTTAAAAAAATTTTGAGCGGAGCAAAGATTTTTCAAGATAGTTTTTTTGCGCGTCAAGAAGAACATATTCTTAGAAAAGCAATCTTTCTGGTCAATCACAAGGAACGCTACCCTATTAATATTTTATTTTCTTATTCAAGCGTTTTTAAAGATTTTAATGCTTGGTTTGTACAATTATGGGGAGAATCTTTAGGAAAAATTAATATTTATGGTAAAAAGGTTGGCCTTACTCCAATTAGTCTTATTGGAAGTATCGATCAACATTCTTTTTTGCAACTTATCATCCAAGGTGTAATGGATAAAACCATAACCTTTATTAGTCTTGAACAAGCCAGCTACACAAAACCAAAGATTCCAAAACTTTCCCTCAAATATTTAGAAAGTACAGATTTTGTCAATAATACCTCCTTTGCAAAACTTCTAAGCCTACAACAAATTGCAACAATGCAAACCATTCAAAGCGAAATGATTCCCACAGACCATATTAAAGTCAATGAACTCTGTGAAGAAAGCGTTGGTAAGCTTATTATATACTTTGAGTTGCTGACCTCTGCAACAGGTGCTATCTTAAATATAAATACTTACGATCAACCTGGCGTTGAGTTTGGTAAAATTCGCTTAAGAGAAATGTTTTAATTTTATATAAAGGAGTTTTTCTATGCTTCAAGTAGCTGGAATTAGTTTTATGCAACAAACAAAAAGCATAAAAGATATTGAAATAAAAGATAAGAGGGTCTTAATTCGTGTTGATTTTAATGTCCCTATGGATAAAGATTTTAATATTTCAGATGACACAAGAATAAGAGAAGCACTACCAACCATCAACTACTGTATTGACAATGATGCCAAAAGTATTGTGCTAGTTAGCCATCTTGGAAGACCAAAAACAAAAGACCATCGCTTTTCTCTCAAACATATTCTAAAAAGATTAGAACGTCTGTTAGAAAAAAATATTTTATTTGCAGATACTATCGAACAAGCAAGAGAACTACAAAAAAATCATCAAGAAATTATTCTTTTAGAAAATATCCGCTTTTATCCTGGTGAAGAGAGCAATTCAAAAACACTAAGTCAAAATTTATCCACGCTTTGTGATATATTTGTAAATGATGCATTTGGAACAAGCCATAGGGCACATTCAAGCACATATGGTATTGCGGAGTTTGCTCCTCAAAAAGTTGCAGGCATTCTATTAAAAAAAGAAATAGATTCTTTTGCAAAAGCACTTGCAAACCCTTTAAAGCCTGTTCTTTTAATCGTGGGTGGTAGCAAAGTTAGCTCCAAACTTGCTTTACTTCATAATATTTTAGATGTAGTTGATAAACTTATCATTGGTGGAGCAATGAGTAATACATTCCTTAAATCCCTTGGTTATGATATGCAAAAATCTCTTGTTGAAGATGCTCTACTAGAAGATGCAAAAAAAATTTTAGAGCTTGCTAGAGAAAAAAATGTAAAGGTTTATCTGCCTGTTGATGTTGTAAGCACAGATTCTTTGGAAAATGATCGCAAGATTGAAATTTCTCCTGCTCAAGATATTCCTTCAGGTTTTATGGCTGTTGATGTTGGTCCTGCAAGCACAAAATTATTTAATCAAGTAATTAGATCAAGCAATACCATTATTTGGAATGGTCCTCTTGGAATTTTTGAAGATTCTCAATTCTCAAGAGGAACTTTTTCTATTGCTCATACAATAGGTGATACTTATGCTTTTTCCCTCATAGGTGGTGGGGATACTGCTGATGCGGTAGATAAGGCTGGGGAAAGAGATAATATGAGCTTTATTTCAACAGGAGGAGGAGCCTCCTTAGAGCTTCTTGAAGGGAAGATTCTACCTGCTTTTGAAGTTTTGGATAAAAAGGATTAGATGATGATGAATGTCTTTATCAAGAGAAGTTCTTTTGTAGTAAGAGAAAGTTTTAGCAATACAAAAACAATCAACCTTGAGAATCAAGTAATTCTTTGGATTGACTTACTACACCCTACATTTGAAGAGGTTAGCTATATCTCAAGAACTTATAAACTTGATATTCCGACAAAAGAAGAGAGGGAAGAAATTGAGCAAAGTGCAAGATATTGGGAGGATAGCTCAAGCATTACTATTAATAGCTATTTTTTAATGCGTCCTGCTAAACTGCAGCTACACAATGAAACTGTAACTTTTATTCTCTACAATGGCATATTATTTACCATTAGATATGGGGATTTTAAGGTTTTTGATGAAATCCAACAGCGTGTTCTTGCAAGTCCAAAAAACTTTGGGGATGGTTTTGATGTGGTAAGCAAGATTTATGAGGTGAGAGTGGAAAAAGATGCTGATATGCTTGAGGATGTAGGACAAGAAACAAAAATTTTGCGTAAAGAGGTTTTTGATAAAGACCATGGAGATTATGAAAGCATTCTTGAGAAACTCTCCAATCTCCAAGAAATCAATATGAGTGTTCGGGATTCTTTATTTGATAAAAGAAGAGCCATTACTGCACTTTTAAAAAGCGATAAAGTAGATGCAGGAATAAAAAAGAATCTTAACATTGCACTCAAAGATCTTAATTCTCTTGTTGAATTTACTACTGTTAATATGAATATTCTTGATAATGTCCAAAGTCTTTTTACCAACCAAATCAATATTGAACAAAATAAAATTATTAAGCTTTTTACAGTTGCAACAATGGCAATGATGCCTCCAACTTTAATTGGTACTATTTATGGAATGAACTTTAAGCACATGCCAGAGCTTGATTGGAGCTTTGGATATCCATTGGCAGTTTTAATTATGATTGTTTCTACAATCGTTCCTGTTATTTATTTTAAGAAAAAGGGTTGGTTATAGATGTTTGAATGGTTGTCACAACCTGAGGCTTGGGGGTTACTTTTTTTATTAACTTCTCTAGAAATTGTTCTTGGAGTGGATAATATTATTTTTATTGCAATTGCCACCTCTAGACTTCCTCAAAATAATCAAAATAAGGCAAGGATTTTAGGACTCTTTTTTGCAATGTTTACGCGCATTGCACTACTTTTTTCTATCACTTGGATTATTACACTGCAAAGTCCCCTTATCCAAACCTCCTTTGTTAGTCTATCTGGCAAAGATATTTTTTTAATCATGGGAGGTATTTTTCTACTTTATAAGAGTCTTGTAGAGTTAAAAGACCTTTCATTAAAGACAGAAAACAATAAAAAATCCTCCAATAAAAAGCCAATTAGTTTTTTATTATGTATTTTTCAAATTACCCTGCTAGATATTGTTTTTTCTTTAGATTCTATTATTACTGCTGTAGGAATTTTACAAGATACAATTTCTAATCCAAAAAGTATTGTAACACTAGCTACCATAGCTATTATTATTGCTGTGTTTGTTATGATCTTTATTTCTGGATATATTTCTAATTTTATTAATCAAAATCCATCTATCAAACTCTTAGCAATATGTATTCTTGTTTTAATCGGTCTAAGTCTGATATCTGATGGCATACATCACCATATCCCTAAAAATATGATTTACTCTGCTATTAGCTTTAGCTTTTTAGTGGAGCTTATTAGAATCTATAAATTAAGAAAAAAAATTTAAGAAATAGTTAAAAGCCTCTTTTATTACCCCATAGTCTGATATGCAATCGGTCAGTTAGAAAGAAATTATACTTGAGACACAGGGGTACTAGAGCTTTGAGGTTTTTATTTATTGTATCAATATCCGTTCCCTCTGGCATCAAATAAACACTATAGGACCCACTAATATAAGAGAGTATCTCATTAATTTCTTGAATCCCTTCTTCATTTACACACATTCTTTCATTTAATACAAACTTAAAACATACATCTCTAGAGTGATCAAGAATATTTTGAATGGCTTTTAAATTGATTCTTTTTTCTTTTGCTTCAAGACTATTGCTTAATTTTATACCCAGTGTAAAATGGAGAGATTTTAAAATTTCATTAAAACTAAACAAAACACTCCCATTGCTTTCTACGCTAATATAGTGATTTCTTTCTAAAAAATATGCCAAAGTTTCAAGCAAAACTTTATTTTTAAAATATAAGCTTGGTTCCCCACCTGTTAAAACAATATCAAAATATTCAACGCCAAAATTCTTAATTCTTTGAATCAACTCTTGAGATTCTCTAAAAATCAACCATTCATCTAAAAACTTCTGTGAAGCAGCATAAATACTATCACAACCCGTAAATTCCTGATTTTTATATAGAATTTTTTCACCAAACCCCTTGCAGGAGAGATTACACCCTCCAACTCTAATAAAAATGCTTGGAACCCCTACTCTTTTACCCTCCCCTTGGAGACTATAAAAAATCTCTGAAACTCTTAACATTATATCTGTTGGATAGGCATTGGATAATTAAAGGGTTTTGGAATTCTACCCTCATTAAATTGTCTGAGTTTTTCTAGCATTTGTTTATCCCTCCATTCCTCCAAAATAGCTTGGGAAAAAGTTATAGAATCAAGAGATAAGTTCTGTGTTAAATGGGGATTTTGCAAATCTTCTTGGAAAGCTTGGGCATATCCATGATCTGTCTCATGCACACGCACAGAATCTACAACTATTCTACCTTCAGAATTTCCCAAATCCATAGCCCCTATAAATTTATCAATAAAAAATAAAAACAAAAGTGCATAGCTCTCTGCACTTGGATTAAACTTCAAAATAACATAGCGCTCTGAATGTTTTAAAATAAAATCTTGAAAATCTTTTTTTTCCTTATCCCAAAAATGGTAAGAGTGATCAAAACTATCGATAAAATCTGCAATCTGATTTTTAAAAATACCAAAATCAAGCACCATACCAGCATTATCTAGTTTATCTGATTTTACAAAGATCTCTACTTGATAATTATGTCCATGCAAACTTCTTGAGCAACGCTGAGAATAACAATTTCTTACAATATGAGCTGCACAAAATTTAAACATTCTTCTAATAATCATTAATCACACACCCAATAATTTGGTAATGGTGAGGTATAACTATAGTTTTCCTCCCTAGTAAAATCCATACGATTAATGGTATGATAGACAAGATCCCTAAAGACATAATTATAACCACAGGTTTTTCCACGCACCACACCATCTACAAACATTATCCTTTGTTTTGTGTTCACATCATACCAATCAAGAGTAAAGTGGTAGTTTAAAACATAGTCCATTCTCTGGGAAAAATCTGTCAAATTCAAGCTCTTTTGGGGAGAGTTATCACAATAAAATTTTTCTCCATAAAAATAGCAAGAAGAAACAACTCCATCATTAATAATACTATAGTTGTAACTCACACTAGGATAGGGTTTAACCTCTTTGTAAAGACGAATAAAGATTGCATTTCTCGCTTGAGATAGTGCTAATTCACTTTGTTTATACAGGCTTGTAAAGCCTCTTTTTTGTAGTTCATAAATAATCAAATCCACATAGTATGCAGAGAGAATATCATTTACATCATGCATGATCACAATGGGCGCATTAACATTAAATCTATAATCTTTCTGCAATACAGAATAATAACTCATATTCAAATTCTTCGAACAACCTACAAATAACAGAGCAAAAGAAAAAACAACCGCTAAGATTCTCAAACAATCCTCCAAATCATTTCAATATGATCTTATTATCGCCACTACTTGGAATAAACTCTCCGATAATACTTGCGCTCTCATATCCTGATTTTTTTAATTCTTCAAGTAAAGAAAGTGCATTTGTCTTATCCAAAGCAAAAACAATTCCACCTGAAGTTTGAGCATCATATAAAAGCATATCTTCTTCTAAAATTGTGTTATAAACATACTTTTTAAAATATTCTTTATTGCTTTTACTACCACCAGAAATACAATTTTGCCTCATTAAATCCTTTGCCTTATCAAAAAACGCTACCTTAGAGACATCAATAACTATACTGATATTTTGATTACACATCTCATACAAATGACCGATTAAACCAAAACCTGTAATATCCGTAGAAGCAGTAATTGGATAATTTTTTGCAATTCTACTTGCATACAAATTAAGCATCTGCATAGAATCTATACAATCTTGGACCTGATGCATCTTAATCTTATTTTGCTTTAAAGCTGTTGTAACTATTCCACTGCCAATAGGCTTACATAAAATAAGCAAATCTCCTATATTTGCCGTATTATTCCTCCAGATTCTTGAGGCTATACCGCTCACACTTAAGCCATATTTTTGTTCTTTATCAATAATTGTATGCCCGCCTAAAAGAGAGGCATTAGACTCTATAGTTTTTTCTAAACCACCCCTTAAAATCTCTTTTAGAGCATTTTGCGTAATATGTTCCTTATCCCACATTACAAGATTTAAGACACTTATTACTTCTCCTCCCATCGCAAAAATATCGCTTAGAGCATTACAAGCAGCAATTTTTCCAAAGATATAGGGGTCATCCACTACAGGAGTGATAAAATCCACACTTTGCAAGAGCATCTTAGAATCATCAATGCGAATCACCCCACAATCTTCATTGCCCTCAAAATCAATAATTACATCTTTATTATAGGGTTGTTGTATTGCAGAAAAAATTTTTGTAAGGTCCCCCGGACCCGCTTTTCCTGCTCAACCAGCGCATTGCACATATTGTGTTAATTTATACTCTTCTTGCATCATAAACTCACAACTTCATTATTTAAAATGGTTTGTGTAATATATACTGCATCATCGATTCTTCCAACTAAATTTTGTTGTTGGAGTTCAAAATATTCCACACAAGTCTGGCATAAAACAATTTCTACTCCACATTCTTGCATCTTTTTTAGGGCATCAAAAGCCATTTTATTGCCTCTTGTTTGATCTGCTAGCAACACCCCTTTATTTAAAAGCATAATGGTTTTTGGTAAAGCTTCTTGCAAACTCACCGTATGCAAAAAACCTCCCATAACCATCTCACCAAGCTCACCTTCTCCAATTTTATTATCCTTAATTAAAAACACTTTGCTCATCATTACTCCTTAAAAAATTATTTATCATATCCAAAAAGATATAAGATAGCTCTTCAACTTCCTTTATTCTCACGCGTTCATTTAAGCTATGTATCCTATCATTTCTTACACCAAACTCTAGCACCTCAACTTGGTGTTGTGCAAAAAATCTCGCATCACTTGTTCCTCCACTAGTGCTAAGAACAGCTTTTACACCTACCTGATTTATTATAGTTTGCAAGAGGTTTTTAGCCAACCATCCTTCCTTAGAACTTTTAAAAGGATGGGAATTTTGTATCAACTCTAAGTCATAATCAATTCCTGATAAAACACCTTGAATATAAGATTCTATTTTTTCTTTACTAGTAAGTGTATTGTTGCGCACATTAAACATTATTCTAAGATCATTGGGAGTAACATTTACTACCTCCATTCCTCCTCTAATATCTGTAACAACAATTTTTGAAGGAAGAAAATCCTCATCCCCATTATCTAGACAATATCCTGCAATCTCTCCGAGTTTAGCTCCTAATATTTCTACTGGATTGATACATTTTTGAGGATAGGCTACATGCCCTTGTTTCCCCTTAATTCTTAAAACCCCATTAATTGAACCTCTGCGACCTATTTTGATAGTATCTCCAAATATTTGATCACTAGTTGGCTCTGCAACAATTGCATAATGAGGTAACAAATTTTGCTTTTTTAATTCTTCAAGGACATATCTTGTACCATCAACACCTATTCCCTCTTCATCACTTGTCAAAAGCACAGAAATGATCTTTTTTTGCCTACATTTTACTTCCTGCAATAAAGTTAAGGCACTTAAAAAACTAGCCACCCCTCCTTTCATATCCTGAGAACCCCTACCATACAAAAAACCATCCTTAATAGTAGGAATAAAAGGATCACTATCCCATCCTTCCCCTGGTGGAACAACATCGATATGACCCGCAAAGCATAAGTGTGGCGCTTCCTTACTATCTAAATTTTCCCCAAAAACCTTATATAAGAAGAGATTTTTTACTTCTCCTTTATTAAATCTTAAAACTCTAAAATCTCTTAAAATCTCTGTAATATAGTCATAAATCCCACACTCTTTAGGTGTAACCGTAGGGTAACTAATTAAATGCTTTAAAATTTCTACTACATTTGTCATTATTAATCTTTGTCTACCTGTTTCTTTTTATGATAAAGATGAATATATAGATGCAAAACATCTAAGCTTGCTGGAGTAATACCGCTAATGTTAGATGCATGAAACAAAGTAGCAGGTCTGAATTTATTAAGTTTTTCTACAACCTCTAAACTCAACCCAGCAATCCCATCAAAAACAAAATCCTGAGGAATTTTAACCTCTAGCATTTGCTCCATTTTTGCAACACTTTCTAGTTGTTTTTGAATATAACTATCATACTTTGCTAGAATCTTAATTTGCTCTTTTGCTCTTTTGCTAAATCCCTTAAACATAGAATCTAACTTTTCTAGTTTCTCCTCATTAAAACTATCTCTACCAGCAACCAAAATTGCCATACATTTATCATTGATAGGATCCTCACCAATTTGTTCCAAAAAGGCTAAAGTTTCTTTAGATGGTGTTAAGATCTTTTGGCTTAAAAACTCCATTCCTCTTTTAATATCCTCTGCATCTTTTTTGAGTTCTAAATATTCTTTTTCATCCATTAACCCAAACTCATAGGCATATTTACCCAATCTAAATAAAGCATTATCCTCTCTTAAAAGCAAGCGATACTCTGCTCTTGAAGTAAAAACCCTATAAGGTTCCTCAGTCCCCTTTGTAACCAAGTCATCAATCATCACACCAATATATCCCTCATCTCTCCTTAAAACAAACTCTCTTTTAGATCCAAATTTTTGTTTAAATCTATCTTCTTCATCTGCCAGACTTAAAACTGCATTAATACCTGCCATAATGCCTTGAGCTCCAGCCTCTTCATAGCCTGTTGTTCCATTAATCTGTCCTGCAAAATAAAGTCCTTTAATTAGGCGAGTTTCTAGAGTATGCCACAGGGCAGTAGGATTAACATAATCATATTCAATTGCATATCCATACCTTGTAATTTTTGCATTTTCAAGCCCATAAATAGAATGTATTACTTTCTCTTGAACATCAAATGGCAAAGATGTGCTCAAACCATTAATATAATACTCCACTCCATCTTTTGTTTGTGGTTCAAGAAATAACTGATGTCTTTCTTTATCTGCAAAACGATGAATCTTATCTTCAATACTTGGACAATACCTAGGACCAACTCCCTCAATTTGTCCTGTAAAAAGAGGTGCTCTTGAGAAATTTTCTCTAATATACTGATGTGTTATCTTATTTGTATAAGTTACATAACAAGGCAACTGATGAGGAGAAAAGTCTCTAGTTTTATAGCTAAAATGAGGAGGATTTTCATCTCCAAAATGCTGTTCTAATAAATCAAATTTTATACTTCTGCCATCAACTCTAGGGCAAGTCCCTGTCTTCAATCTTCCTAGCTCAAATCCTAAATCTTTAAGACTTTTTGATAACCCAACTGATGCATTCTCACCAAATCTTCCATTTTGGATTTGATTTTCTCCAATATGCACCAACCCTCTTAAAAAAGTTCCAGTAGTGATAATTACCCTTTTTGCTAGATAGGTCTTTCCTATATTTGTTTTAACCCCTACCACTTTCTTATCTTCAACTAACAATTCCTCAACAATCTCTTGAGAGAGTGTTAGATTAGGGGTATTTAAAACAAGATTCCTTGCTTCAATACGATAGGCATCCATATCAATTTGCGCCCTTGTTCCTCTCACTGCAGGACCTTTTGAGGCATTTAAGATTCTATATTGAATCCCACTTTTATCGGTTAAAATCCCCATCACACCTCCAAGTGCATCTATTTCTTTGACAAGATGCCCCTTACCAAGACCTCCTATTGCAGGATTGCAACTTGCTAAACCAATATTTTCTACCAACATTGTAAGCAAATGAACTTTTGCACCCATTTTGGCACACACAACACTCGCTTCAATCCCAGCGTGCCCTCCCCCAACAACTAAAACATCAAATTTACTATCCATTTTCTAATATCATTCTCTTTAACTTAAGATTTAAAAAATAATCGCATACTCAATTTGCGAATTATAGTCAAACTTTGAAAAGTTTTTACTATAATTTAGCGCTAACAAGCAAACTAGAGTTATAAGATACTCAGTACTATATAACTTTAAAAAAGTAAAAATTATTTGAGGAATTGTGTGATGAGTTTGAAGAGTATTTTTTCTTCTGATAAAAAGCGTTATATTACAGGGTTTGTTCTTGTTTTTATATTGATTTTATTAATTTGGATTAACAACACCTATCTTATATGGGCTTTCATTGGCATACTTTATTTGCTTGGAGTCTCCGAAAGCCTACAGCTTTTTCAATGTCCTAAACATCCTCTTTTATTTATCATTTTTACACTAATTTGGATTGGCGCATTATTTAATTCAAGCCCCTTAGAATCTGGAATGTTCTTTTTAATGCTATCAGCAGGATTTCTAGCCTACAAACAATCATTTTCTCCAAAATTTTTATTACCCCTTATTTATCCTACACTGCCCTTTTTAACCCTCTATGCAACCTATCTTGACTTTGGCATAGAGAGTCTTGTTTGGCTAATTACAACTATAGCAGTTTCTGATACCGCTGCTTATTTTGGTGGTAAGCTTTTTGGAAGAAACCCCTTGAGTCAAACATCTCCAAAAAAAACAATTGAAGGGGCTTTAATTGGAATATTTTTTGCCGTAGTTATAGGAAGCATTCTTGGTATTGGAATCTTTCATAAAGGCTTTCTTACTGCTTTTGTAATCAGTCTTATTGTAACTCTTAGTGGAATATTAGGAGATCTTTATGAAAGTCTTTTAAAAAGACAAGCTCAGCTTAAAGATAGTGGAAATATCCTACCAGGTCATGGAGGGATATTAGATCGACTTGATGCAATCTTGTTTGGAGTGGTTGCAATGCATTTCTTGCTCCGCTTCTTCACAACCCATCAAGAAATTACTTTAGCATTCTAGTATGGTTTTACTTGGCAGTACTGGTTCTATAGGCATAAATACCCTAAAGATCGCAAGAAAATTTCATATACCTGTTGAGGTATTGTGTGCTGGTAGAAATATTACTCTCTTAAATCAACAAATAAAAGAGTTTCAGCCAAAAATTGTTGTGATTGCAGACAAAGAAGACTACCACAAGCTTCATTATACAAATGCACGAGTATTATTTGGACAAGAAGGGATTGTAGAATCCATTAGAGAATCTAAGTCTCATCTTGTTGTAAATGCTCTTGTGGGTTTTAATGGCTTATACCCTAGCTATGTTGCTATGGAATGCCAAAAAAAGCTAGCCTTAGCAAATAAAGAGAGTCTTGTATCTGGAGGATGGCTTTTTGAAAATTTTCCAATTGTACCTATAGATAGCGAACATTTTGGTATCTGGTATCTCATCAATAACCGACCCATTGAGCAAATTATTATTACCGCAAGTGGAGGTGCTTTTAGAGATTTAGAGATTGAAAAAATTAAGTCTCAAAAATCTCAACAAGCACTGCAACACCCAAATTGGAAAATGGGTAAAAAAATTACCATAGATTCTGCAACAATGGCAAACAAACTTCTTGAGGTCTTGGAAGCCAAATGGATCTTTAACCACAACAATATTACAGCACTTATTGAAAGAACCTCTAGTGTTCACGCACTCTTAAATTTTAAAGATGGTTCTAGTACAGCACACTTTGCAAAGCCTGATATGCAATTACCAATTGCTTATGCATTAGATCCAATTCAAGCCAAGCAACAAGAAATCATCACCCCAATTTGTTTTGAAAAACTCAATTCTCTTGCTTTTGAAAAAATTGATACCCTAAGGTACCCCTTATGGATTTTAAAAGATGAGTTATTAAAAAATCCTCATCTAGGCATTGTATTTAATGCTAGTAATGAGGTATTAGTAGAGCTTTTTTTGCAAGATAGGATTTGTTTTGGAGATATTGCAGATAATATTTTTAGGGTTTTTGATACCTTTATTCAGCGTCCAAAAACCCATCTTATTGGAGAAATTGTTGAACTAGACAAAGAAGTGAGACTCTATACTCAAAACTTAATAAAATGAAAACTTTTTCTTACTTTCTGTTTTTTCTTCCTTTTTATATTCTTGCAAATATGCAAGGCTTTGATGGAGAAATGATTAGTTATTCAAAATTTGGCTTTAACCATCAAGCAATTAATACTTCTAATGGTGCTTATCCCACAGAAAGCTTTTCTGTCTTATATTCCTCTTTAGGGTATAAAAAACTTTTTTTAGAGCATCTAAGTTTTGGTGCAAGCTTTGCATTTGGGGGCATTGTCTTTGATTCTACAAAATCCCAAACTAAAGGCGGGCTTGCCTATAAGTATTTTGGATATTATTCAGGGTCTTTTGGTAATAAGAAAGCTACTCCTTATAACACGCAAAATTATTTTATTAAAGATTTGTATCTTGACTATAAAAATTCCTTTTTCCAATTGATTATTGGGAGATTTTTATTTACCCATACAGACTGGCTTACTGGAAGAAATGAGGGAATGGAACTTCATTTTTTTACCCAAATTAGTGATAGCTATTTTGCAATTAGTGAAAGAAGGTCCTCTTATGGAGGCAAATGGTTTAAAACCTATAAAATCTTAAACTCAAGCAAGATTCCAACTCTTGCAATGGGAACATGTTTTAAAATAGACAGTTCTTCTTTGTTAAATCTCTATTTTCAGGCACAACCAAAGCTCTATTATGCTTCGGGCATACGAGTAACCTATGAAAAAGATTTTAATCTAAAACATCTAAATTTAACTAGCAAAACAGATATTATAGGACTTTATGTTTATCACACCTCACAAGCTCGGCAAAAATACTCGAGTTATGATGTAGGCGAAGATGCTATATTCGCCTTGATTGATGAAAAAAATCCAGACTTGCAAGGATATATAGGTAGAAAAGTTGGTAAAGGTGGTTTTTCTTTGGGTATCAAACAAACCTTTAAAATCAAAGATTATGATCTTGGAATCCAGTTTTATGGAAACATTGGCAATCCAAATGAGTTCATAGGGCATTCTGGAAATCCTATTGGTATTGATTTAAATGATAATAGTATTTATGACAGAGGCACAGCAGGAAATGCAATCTTTGATTCCAACTCCTTAAATAGCATCTTGTCTCTAAAAAAAAGCTTTAATGCCTGCACGATTAGATTAATTGAAAGATTTACAGTTTCAGATAGATCAGAAGAAGAAAATTTTTCCATCAACGCAAGCTATAAAATTAGAAAAAATACCTCAATAGGTATAAATTTAAGTGCATATTTTATTAAAACAAAAGTAGGACATAAAATCTATCAAAGTTATCTTTCAAAATCGCGATGGGATGATAGAAGCTTTGCCTCCACCTACATCATCTATAAATTCTAAAAGCTCTCTAAAACAAATCTTTATAAACTACTCTAATTGCTTATTTTAATTTATGAGATTTTAAAATTTCATCATATTTCCCTCTACTTTTAAATCTAATCTTTAAAATCAGGGTTCTTTAGTAAAAAATTATAAAAATATAGCTTTAGCAAGTCCTGTATTTCAAGTCTTTGTTATAAGAAACAATTGAAACTATAAGTAATAAGTATAAATATATATTTATACTTATAGACTAAAGTATGCTAAAAATTAGCACTTTTTTTTATTAAATGCTAATTTTATTTACTTTTTTTATGCAATAATACACACAGATTTACTTCAACCTCTTTGAAAGGAGCTAAAAAATCATGGCTTATAACAAAGATGTATTTTTAGAGAAGGTGATTCAAGAATATTTAAAGCAGAGAGAACCCATTGGTTCAGAAACCTTAAAATCTACTTTAGAAATTAAAGTTTCATCTGCAACCATAAGAAATTATTTTAAAGTATTAATGAATGAGGGGGTCTTGGTTCAGCCTTATATTAGTGGAGGCAGAATTCCTACTCATTTTGCAATGAAAAATTATTGGAGGTCCAAGTTAAATTTTAAAAACTTGGTTTTAGAAGTCAAAACAGCAAAAGAAATCAAGGATGCTTGTGAAAAATTTCAAGTTTTTACTCTCATTCGCAAGAAACTAAACCAAAAATTTAAACAATTAATAAATCATCAAGATTTATTTTTGATCCTCTTATTTGAAGATGGTGAGATAGTAATCCCCTATCAACAAAATTTTGAGAGGTTTTTAAGTGAGCTTATTGGATTAGATATTGATGAAATTAAAAATATTGCTTACCAAGTGATGGCTAATGAACTTTTTGAAAAAATTGATGCATTGCAAAGTCAGAAGGTATTGCATTTTGGACTTGAGCATTTGGATTTTTTAATACAAAACCCAACCTATCAACGCCTTTTCTTTGAAATCTTAGAGGGCAAAACTTTTGATAAGTTATCAAATGGCGTTTATTTTGAACCTATCATGCCTGAAGGTTTCATTGGAATTATTCAAGATATTATTCACCAAGATGAAGATGCAAAGATGCTTTGTATTGGATCTTTGATGTGTGATTATCAAAGTTTTTATAAGCAAATAGCGGCTTAATCTTATTTTTAGAAAGGAGATTTAATGGAAGAAGAAAAGCAAGAAGAAAATAAACAAGAAGAAACTTCTTTGGAAGAAGAAATAAAAACACAGGAGGAACAAAAAGAAGATTTTGAGCAAAAGTATAATGAACTTAAAAATGAGTATTTAAGGGTTTTTGCGGATTTTGAAAATACAAAAAAGAGACTAGAAAAAGACAAGTTTCAAGCTCTTGAGTATGCGTATGAAAGATTTGCAAAAGACCTGTTACCAGTTATTGATGCGCTGGATAATGCAAAGGAGGCTTCAAAAGAAAATCCTGCAATCCTAGAGGGCATTGTCCTTACTCTTGATAATCTTATAAAAACATTATCAAAGTATGGTATTGAAGAAATTGACACACAAGGAGATTTTGATCCAAACCTGCATGACTGTATTATGCAAGTTCCAAATCCAGACTTGGAAGATGGAAAAATTGCCCAAGTGATGCAAAAAGGATATAAGTACAAAGAAAGAACATTGCGCCCTTCTATGGTAGCAATTGTAAAAAACTAAATTAAACTTTAAGAAAGGAAGAAAAAATGGGAAAAGTAATTGGTATTGATTTGGGAACAACAAACTCTGCAATGGCAGTATATGAAGGTAATGAGGCAAAAATTATCACAAATAAGGAAGGAAAAAACACTACTCCTTCGGTTGTGGCATTTACTGATAAAGGTGAAATATTAGTAGGTGAGCCTGCAAAAAGACAGGCAATCACAAACCCTCAAAAAACTATTTATTCAATTAAAAGAATTATGGGATTGATGTTTAATGAGGATAAGGCTAAAGAAGCTGAAAAAAGATTACCTTATAAAATTGTTGATAGAAATGGCGCTTGTGCAATTGAAATTGCTGATAAAACCTATACGCCTCAAGAGATTTCTGCAAAAATTCTTATGAAACTTAAAGAAGATGCAGAGAGTTATCTAGGAGAAAGTGTAACAGAAGCTGTCATCACAGTTCCTGCGTATTTTAATGATGCACAAAGAAAAGCTACAAAAGAAGCTGGAACAATTGCTGGACTTAATGTCCTTAGAATTATTAATGAACCTACTTCTGCAGCTTTATCCTATGGTCTTGATAAAAAAGAATCTGAAAAAATTATGGTTTATGATCTAGGTGGTGGAACTTTTGATGTTACTGTATTAGAAACAGGAGATAATGTTGTAGAAGTTTTAGCTACTGGTGGGGATGCTTTCCTTGGTGGAGATGACTTTGATAATAGAATTATTGACTGGGCAGCAGAAGAATTTAAAAGCGAAACTGGCATTGATATTAAAGCTGATGTAATGGCTCTTCAAAGATTAAAAGATGCAGCAGAAAATGCAAAAAAAGAACTCTCAAGTGCTCAAGAGACAGAGATTAATTTGCCATTTATCACAGCAGATGCAAGCGGTCCAAAACACCTAGTAAAAAAACTTACAAGAGCAAAGTTTGAGAATCTTATTGATGATTTAATTGAACAAACAATCAGCAAGATTGATTTTGTTATCAAAGATGCTGGTCTTAGCAAAAGTGATATTTCTGAAGTTGTAATGGTTGGTGGTTCTACAAGAATCCCAAAAGCTCAAGAAAGAGTAAGGGAATTTATTGGAAAAGAGCTTAACAAGTCTGTTAACCCTGATGAAGTTGTAGCAATTGGTGCAGCAATTCAAGGTGGTGTTTTAAAAGGTGATGTTAAAGATGTTTTATTGCTTGATGTAACTCCTTTAAGTCTTGGTATTGAAACACTTGGTGGTGTGATGACAAAAGTGATTGATAGAGGAACTACAATTCCGGCTAAGAAAACTCAAACTTTCTCTACAGCAGAAGATAATCAACCAGCTGTTTCAATCTCTGTTTTACAAGGTGAAAGAGAAATGGCAAAGGACAATAAATCTCTAGGTAGATTTGATCTTCAAGGTATCCCACCTGCACCAAGAGGCGTACCTCAAATTGAAGTGACCTTTGATATTGATGCAAATGGTATCCTAACTGTTAGTGCAAAGGATAAAACTAGTGGAAAATCTCAAGAAATTAAAATCAGTGGTTCAAGTGGCCTAAGTGATAGCGAAATTGAAAAAATGGTAAAAGATGCGGAATTACACAAAGAAGAAGATGCTAAAAGAAAAGCTACAATAGAATCAAGAAACTTGGCAGACAATCTTGTATATCAGACTCAAAAAATGTTAGATGAATCTAAAGATAAGATTTCTAGTGATGAAGCACAAAAGATTCAAGCTGCAATTGATGAACTCAAAGAGGTCTTAAAAGATGATAATGCTAGCAAAGAGCAAATTGATGAAAAAATGAAAAAGTTATCAGAAGTAGCTCAAAATCTTGCACAGAGTGCTCAAGCAAATACAAATACACAATCAAACTCTAGTGCCAAGAAAGATGATGATGTAATTGATGCAGAAGTAGAATAAAATACCTCAATAGATTCTATTTTTGATAAAAACTAGTATAATCCCCTGATAAAAACTACTTTCAGGGGATTGTCTTGCTAAAACAATTTTTACTCATTGCAAGGATGCTTTGGGGTAAAGGAATTGGAGATTTTATAGAATCTATAAAAATATTAAAATCTAAAAGATGAAGATTCTAACAATTTTAGGTGCTAGACCCCAATTTATCAAAGCAGCTCCCCTAAGTCTTGCTTTTAAAAACAATGATATTCAAGAAGTGATTGTACATACAGGGCAACATTATGATTTTTTAATGAGTGATGTATTTTTTAATACCCTAAAACTACCAACGCCCAGTTATAAACTTCACAGCGGATCAAAATCCCATGCTCAAATGACCGCAAATATTTTAGTTAATGTAGAAAAAATTTTATTACAAGAAAAGCCTGACTTTACTCTTGTATACGGAGATACAAATTCTACTCTAGCTGGGGCATTAGCTAGTAGTAAGCTCAATATTCCAATCATTCATGTAGAATCTGGGCTTAGAAGTTTTGACCACTCAATGCCCGAAGAAATCAATCGTATTATTACTGACAAAATATCAAAACTATTATTTTGTCCCACAAACAACGCAGTAAAAAATCTAAAAAATGAAGGTTTTAAAGCACCTCAATATATGATTCAAAATGTGGGAGATATTATGTTAGATTCAAGCAAACTCTTTGTTTCTTATGCCAAAAAGCCCAACTTTTCTTTACAAGAAAGATTTGCTCTATGTACATTACACAGAGCACAAAACACAGATACTCCAGAAATTTTAGATCAAATTTTAGATGCAATTCACACCATCTCTAAAAAAATTCAAATCATCTTTCCTATACATCCTAGACTAAAGAGAAATCTCTACCCATCCTCATATCCTGGTATTACTTTTTGTGATCCTCTCAACTACTTTGAAATGATTTGGTTATTGCAAAACACTCAACTTGTATTCACAGATTCTGGAGGATTGCAAAAGGAGTCTTATTTTTTTAAAAAACCCTGTATAGTTTTGAGAGAAACTAGTGAATGGATAGAGCTTATAAAATATCAATATAATTTCTTGGTGGGTAGTAATAAAGAAAAAATTCTTGCAACTTTTGATAATATTTCACAATCTTTTAAAAAATCCTATAAAAATTTTTATGGTGATGGGGATAGTGCACAAAAAATTATCCAAACACTAAAGGCTTTATAATGAAAAATTTCGCAATTATTGGAGTTGGTGGCTATGTAGCTCCTAAACATTTACAAGCAATCAAAGAAACAAACAATACTCTTCTTTGTGCTCTAGATCCAAAAGATTCTGTGGGGATTTTAGACTCTTATTTTCCACAAACCCATTTTTTTACAGAATTTGAGAGATTTGACCGACATATCAGTAAATTAGAATCCAAAAACATTCCTATTGATTATATAAGTATATGCTCCCCAAACTACTTGCATGATAGCCATATACGCTTTGCACTGAAAAACAATGCAAATGCAATCTGTGAAAAACCTCTTGTATTAAACCCTTGGAACATAGATACCCTAATAGATTTAGAAAAGAAAAATCAAAAAAGGGTTTATAATATCTTACAACTAAGATTGCACCCAAGCATCATTAGTTTAAAACAAAAAATTCAAGAAGAACTACAAGCTACACCAAAAAAGCGATATAAACTGCAACTAACCTACATTACTTCTAGAGGAAATTGGTATTTTACCTCATGGAAGGGAGATGTTGCCAAAAGTGGTGGAATTGCAACAAATATTGGGGTACATTTTTTTGATATGTTGCAATATATCTTTGGCGAAGTAAAAGAATCTAAAGTCAAACTTCATACAAAAGACACTGCTAGCGGGGTCTTGGAACTAGAAAATGCCGATGTCTGCTGGTTCCTATCCATTAATGCCAATTACCTTCCAGATCAAAAAAATCGTACCTATAGATCGATTATCCTCGAAGATGAAGAAATTGAATTTAGCAAAGGTTTTGAAGAACTTCATATAAAAAGCTATAAAAATATTTTGGAAGGCAAAGGGTTTGGATTAGAAGATGTACGTCCTTGTATTGAGATGATTTATCAAATAAGAAATGCTCCCACCACACCACTTAGTGGCGACTATCATCCATTTTGTAAAAAAGTTTGTTAATGGAATATTTCATCCACTCCACAAGTATTATAGATGCTGATGTAAAAATAGGTAAAAACACTAAAATTTGGCATTTTTGTCATATTTTGAAAAATAGCATAATAGGAGAATCTTGTTCTTTTGGTCAAAATTGTGTAATTGGTCCAAATGTAAAGATTGGAAGAGGATGCAAGGTGCAGAATAATGTAAGTATTTACGAAGGTGTTGAATGTGAAGAAGATGTATTTATAGGCCCTTCTGTTGTTTTTAGCAATGTAATTAACCCTCGATCTTTTATTGTCCGGAAAGAAGAATTTAAAAAAACTTTATTAAAAAAAGGTTGTTCTATTGGCGCAAATGCAACTATTGTGTGTGGCAATACTATCGGAAAATATGCATTAATTGGGGCAGGATCTGTTGTTACAAAAGATGTAAAAGATTATGCCCTTATGGTAGGCAATCCTGCTAGAATAATTGGATGGGTAGATAAAAGTGGCAATAAACTTATATTTAATAAACAAAAAGCTTATAGCAAAGATGAAAAATGCTTTTACTATTTAAAAAATAATAGGGTAATTTGTGAAAATGATTGATTTTGCAAATTTAAATTTGGAGTACCAAGAACACCAAGAAGAGATTAATCAAGCAATTAGCAAAACATTACAATCCTCCCAGTTTATAATGGGGGAAGCTATAGAGCAACTAGAACATAATTTAAAAAATTTTGTAGGGTGTAAATATGCAATCACATGCTCAAGTGGTACATCTGCCCTACTTTTGGCCTTAATGGCGCTTGGTATTAAACAGGGTGATGAAGTTATCACCACTGATTTTAGTTTTTTTGCAAGTGCTGAAATGATTGCTTTTTTGGGGGCAAAACCTGTCTTTATAGATATTAATCCCAAAACCTTTAATCTAAATGAAGAGCTTATTGCCCAATCTATTACAAAAAAAACAAAAGCCATCCTTGTTGTTAGTCTTTTTGGACAAACCCCTAATATGGATTTTATCAATCAAATTGCATCACAATATAATTTGCCTGTTATAGAAGATGGGGCTCAAAGTTTTGGTGCAACCTATAAAAATAAAAAAAGTGGGAATCTTTGTACAATTGGAACCACAAGCTTTTTTCCTGCCAAACCCCTAGGGTGCTTTGGAGATGGCGGGGCCATCTTTTGTAATGACGAATCATTAAGCAAAAAAATAGCTAGTTTAAGGCTTCATGGTCAAAAGCAGAGGTATTATCATAGTCAGATTGGAATTAGTGCAAGATTAGATGCCCTTCAAGCAAATATACTTAATGTAAAATTAAAATACTTTTCCCAAAAGATTCAAAAAAGACAAGAAGTTGCAAATCTTTATTTTAAACTTTTAAAAGATCTACCTATTCAACTTCCTATTATCTCAAATCAACACTCTAGCACTTTTGCACAATTTAGCATCTTAAGCACCCATCGAGATGCATTGCAGAAATTTTTGAAGCAAAAAGCAATACCAACTGCCATACACTACCCCCTACCCTTGCATCATCAAGAAGCTTTTAACTATCTTCATTTTGATGACAAAAATTTTCCTAATGCCATCTATTGCTCTAAAAATATCTTAAGTCTTCCTCTAAACCCATATCTTCAAACAGAAGAAATAGAATATATCTGCAATAGTATTAGGAACTTTTATGAATAAAATTGCTGTCATTGGGCTTGGCTATGTTGGACTTCCCTTAGCCATAGAATTTGGAAAAAAATACCCTACAATAGGCTTTGATATTAATATCAACAGAATCCAATCCCTTAAAAATTTTAAAGATTTCAATGAACAAGTTACAGATTTTACAGAATCTAAAATGCTTTATTTTACTCATCAAGAAGAAGAACTAAGAGATGCCAACATTTATATTATCACTGTTCCTACTCCTGTAGATTCTTATAAAAAGCCTGACATATCTTTATTACTTAATGCAACAAAATGTGTCGCAAAATATTTAAAAAAGCAAGATATTGTAATCTATGAATCTACCACCTACCCTACTTGCACTAAAAGAGAATGCATCCCTTTATTAGAAGAAATCAGTCATCTAAAACTTAATCAAGATTTTTTTGTAGGGTATTCTCCTGAAAGGATCAATCCTGGCGATTCAACACATACACTCACAAATATTACAAAAATCACTTCAGGTAGCAATCACATCAGTGCAAAAAAAATTAACCAACTCTATAAAAGTATTGTAAAAAAGACCTATTTAGCTCCAAGTATTGAAGTTGCAGAAGCAGCTAAGGCTATTGAAAATGCTCAAAGGGATTTAAATATTGCCTTTGTAAATGAGCTGAGTATAATTTTTGATCGCTTAGGGATTGATACTTCAGAAGTTTTAAAAGCGGCAAAGACAAAATGGAATTTTTTACCCTTTACCCCAGGATTGGTTGGGGGACACTGCATTAGCGTAGATCCCTACTATCTCACACATATTTCCAATGAATATGGCTATCACCCAAAGGTCATCTCTTCGGGCAGATTTATTAATGATATGATGCCAAGCTTTATTGTTCAAAAAGTCATTAAACTTTTAGCAAAACATCAAATTAGCCCCATTGGGGCAAAAATTGCAATTTTTGGTGCGAGTTTCAAAGAAAATTGTAAAGACATACGCAATGCGAAAGTCTTTGAAGTTTTAAAAGAAATGCAAGAATATGGTTGCAAAGTGGATATTTTTGATTCTTTAGTAGATAAAGATGAGGTATTTCAAACCTATCAAGTGAGATTGCATCATATTGAAGAGATAAAAAATCACACCTTTGATGTTTGCATTCTTGCAATTCCTCATCAATATTTTTTAGATCTTAATTTTGATAATTTCTTGCAATCCAATGGTTTTATTTTTGATATTAAAGGGATTTTAAAGAAAAAACAAAAAAATATTTATAAACTTTAACTTTTTTCTTGACTCTATTACTATTTTTATTTATAATTGCAGCTCTTGTTTTTACTAAAAACAGTTTAAACATTCCGGATTAGCTCAGCGGTAGAGTAGGCGGCTGTTAACCGCTTGGTCGTAGGTTCGAATCCTACATCCGGAGCCACTAATTACTTCTAATAATTTCTACAAAATACTTCGTAAAAAATGTGTGAAAGTTTGTATCATTTCAAGTAAATTTTAAAAGAATCAAATAGCTTCTAATTAGTGATTTATAAACTCTTAGGATTAATAACTAAAAAATAAGCTTATAGCACAAAAAGATATTTCACAAAATTAAATCAATCCCCCTCCTCTTTTATGGTAGAAAAACTTAAGCAAGGTTTTTACTTTTCTCTCAATCCAAAATGATTACCTACATCGCATGATTAAAACCTTATAAGCAAAACCACAAACATATCTTTAAGTTTTAAAAGAATCAATCTTCTTACTGCTTGATAAATTTTCATCTTTTATTCTTAATTTTTTCTATTACTCTATAACATTGATTTGATACATGATAAGCATCTCTTCTAGGTATTATTTTTTCTAGTTAGAATTAAATGATAATTTTTATTATTTACTATTTATTATTTTTTGATTTTTACAATGAAACTGGTTTTAGTTAATTTTAAAAAAGGAGAAAAAATGAAGCACTTTACTTTAACCAATAGCGTCGGAGCTCCCATAGGAAGCAATCAAGATTCTCTAACAGTGGGTCCTAGAGGGCCGATGCTTTTACAAGACACTTGGTTTTTAGAAAAATTAGCACATTTCAATAGAGAGAGAATCCCTGAGAGAGTTGTTCATGCAAAAGGAAGTGGAGCTTATGGAATCTTTACTGTGACAAATGATATTACACAATATACAAAAGCAAAAATTTTTAGTGAAATTGGAAAAACTACTCCCTGTTTTTTTAGATTCTCAACAGTTGCTGGTGAAAAAGGAGCAGCAGATGCAGAAAGAGATCCTAGAGGCTTTGCAATGAAATATTACACAGAGGATGGGAATTGGGATTTGGTAGGGAATAATACTCCTATATTCTTTATAAGAGATCCTTTAAAATTCCCCGATTTTATTCACACTCAAAAAAGAGATCCAAGAACAAACCTTAGAAATATGACAGCTGCTTGGGATTTTTGGAGTAAGGTTCCAGAATCTTTACATCAAGTTACAATTTTGATGAGCGATAGAGGAATACCAAGGACTTATCGTCATATGCACGGATATGGTAGTCACACTTTTAGTTTTATCAATGCAAAAAATGAAAGATTTTGGGTGAAATTTCATATGAGATCAATGCAGGGTATAGAAAACCTTACAAATAAGGAGGCTGAAAGCCTAATTGCAAAAGATAGGGAATCTCACCAAAGGGATTTATTTGAAGCAATTGAAAGAAAAGAATATCCCAAGTGGAAAATGTGCGTACAAATCATGCCAGAAAAAGATGCTAAGACCTATAGATTCCATCCTTTTGATTTAACAAAGGTTTGGAGTCAAAAGGATTATCCGCTTATTGAAGTGGGAATTGTAGAGCTAAATAAAAATCCTGATAACTATTTTGCAGAAGTAGAGCAATCTGCCTTTAATCCAGCAAATATAGTCCCAGGAATTGGTTATAGTCCTGATAGAGTGCTTCAAGGTAGATTATTTGCATATGGAGATACAGCAAGATATAGACTTGGTATTAATCACGATCAACTACCAGTAAATGCCTCAAGAGTTCCTGTCCATACAACTCATAGAGATGGATATATGCAAAATGGAAATTATGGTGGCTATATGAATTATAATCCTAGTTCTATACCGGGTTATCAGGAAGACATTGGGGCAAGAGAGCCAAAATTGGATGTGAGTTTATTTGAGAGGGAAACTGATATTTATAACTGGGATTATAGAGTTGAGGATGATGATTATTATACACAGGCTGGAGATTTATATCGCCTCCTTAGTGATGAAGAAAAAGAACGCCTTTGTCAAAATATAAAAGAGGCTATGGAAGGGGTTCCTGTAGAGATCAAAAAATTACAGATTGAACATTTCAAAAAAGCTGATCCAAATTATGGCAAACGCGTAGCAGAACTTGTTCTTTAATCCTTTATCATCCTTAGAGCTTTTCTAAGGATGATAGTGTCTCTTAATTAATCTAAAAATCACCCTACTCTTTGTTGCCATAAGCCTCCCTGCAAGCATTATTATCTCCAAATAGACATTTTTTTTGTAATTCCTTGAAGTACTCTGCCTCTTTTTGTTGTTGTTTTTCTACATTGTAACTTCTGTATTTATCAAAACCCCATACTGCCAAACATACAAAAATAATGAAAAAAAAGTCATACTTTTTGATTTTTGGACAAAACTTACAAGCCATTAAACTCCTCCAAAGTAGGTAAATACTAAATGTGGTCTGCTATAATTATAATTAAAAGTCCACAACAAAAAAGGGTTAAAATGGCTATATCAAGACGCAATATACTAAAATTTACAACTGGAAGTGTCCTTGGATTGCATTTACAACCCCTTCACAGTGCTGGAATCTTTAGGAAGATTGAAAAGATTCCACATGCTACACATTTTGGACCATTTTATGCAAAAGTAGAAGATGGAATTTTTAAGGATATTGAAGCACAAAAACATGATTTTAACCCTTCAGTTACAATAAAAGCCTTGATTGATCAAACTTATTCAGATACAAGAGTTAAATATCCGTGTGTGAGAAAAAGTTACTTGGAAAATAAAGAAAATCACAAATCATTACGCGGTAGAGAGGAGTTTGTCAGGGTAAGCTGGGAAGAAGCCTTGGATCTAATTGCCAAAAAGCTAAAAGAAATCCCAAACCACAATATCTATAATGCAAGTTATAGTGCTTGGAAACACACAGGAAGACTGCATAATCCTAGTATAGTAGCTAGCAGATTCTTCAATCTAGCTCTAGGTGGAGTAATTGAAACCAATGGGGGGTATAGCAATGATGCTGCTTCAAAAGTAAATCCTACAATTATTGGGGATATGGAAGTTTATGCTCCACAGACTACACACGAAGAAATAATTGAAAATTGCAGGGTTTATGTATTATGGGGTTCTGACTTATTTAAGAACAATCGTGTTGATTATGTAGTTGCAAATCACCTCAACGATACTTATTATCCACAATACAAAAAGGCTGGTATTAAATTTATCTGCATTGATCCTATCTACACTGAAACTGCAGAAATGTTTGAGGCAGAATGGATAAAAATTAAACCAAATACTGATGTTGCACTTATGCTTGGCATGATGCATCACCTCTACCACACTAAAAAATACAACAAAACCTTTATTTCAAAATACACAGATGGATTTGAAACATTTTTGCCTTATCTTTTGGGGAAAACTGATAAGATTGCAAAAACTCCAGAATGGGCAGAACAAATCACTCAAATCCCTTCTAAAAAGATTAAAGAACTTGCTAATCTTTTTGTTTCCACAAGAACATTTCTAGCGGGCAATTGGTCAATGCAGAGATCCTCTCATGGAGAACAAGTTGATTGGGCACTAATAACCCTAGCTTGTATGATTGGTCAAATTGGACTTCCTGGTGGTGGTTTTGGTCTAAGTATGCATTTTTTAGGAGGTGGGCAGGCTGTATCTGGATATAAGATACAATCTCCACTCATTCAAGGATATAATAAAACACAACTAAGAATACCTGCCTCAAGAATCTCTGATGCAATTTTAAATCCTAATAAAGAAATTAATTTTAATGGGAAAAAAATCAAGTACCCAAAAATTGACCTGATGTATATTTGTGGGTCCTCATTGGTAAATCATCAACCCAACACAAATGAACTTATTAAAGCTCTTAGGACTCTAGATACAATCATAGTCCATGATCCTTGGTGGACTCCAACTGCAAAAATGGCAGATATTGTTCTTCCATCAACTACCACTTTTGAAAGAGATGATATTAGCTTTGGGAGCTTTCATTCTAAGAGTGTAATTTATGCAATGAAAAAAGTCATCAATCCCTTATATGAATCTAAAAGTGATTTTGAGATTTTTGAATTATTATCTCAAAAGATTGGTGGAGAGGATCTTAGACAAAATTACACAGAATCAAAAACCAACTCAGAATGGCTTCAAGAATTTTATAATCAAGGTGATGGGCCCTCTTTTAAGGATTTTGATCAATTTTGGAAAGATGGTTTTGTGGAGTTTGAGATTCCAAAGGAAGCTCGTCATTATGTGAGATACTCAGATTTTAGAAAAGATCCTATAAAATATAAACTTGCTACAGAAAGTGGAAAAATACAGATTTTTTCAAAAATCTTTTCCTCTTTCAACTTGGCAGATTTTAAAGGCCACCCTATATGGTTTAAACCCAAAGAATGGCTTGAAACAAAAAGCAAAGACAATAAATTCCATCTACTCTCCCCACACTCAAAATATCGCTTTAATTCTCAACTAGATAACACTTGGATTAGAAATCTTTATAAAATCCAAGGAAGAGAACCTATGATGATTAACCCTGAAGATGCAACAAGACTTGATATTGCAAATGGTGAAATTGTAGAAGTTTATAACAATGAGGGAAGAATACTTGTTGGCGCAGTCATCACAAGCAAAATTAGAAAAGGGGTTATTGCAATTTGTGCGGGCTCTTGGTATGACCCCGAAAATCCCCAAGAAGAAAATCCAAGGTGCAACTCAGGTTGCGTAAATGTTCTTACTTCATCAAACACTACAAGTCAGATGGCACAAGCCATTGCTGTCAATTCAACTTTGGTAAATATAAAGAAACTTGATGCGGGAGAAGTGATTAGGCCTTATCATTCCATTCTTCCTCCAAGTATTATAGGTGGTTAAATGAAGAAATTTTTAATATCTTTAATCTATTTAATAAGTTTTGCTTTTTCTGAGATGCTATATGTGATTGATGACAATACAGAAGTTTTTGATTCTAATGGAAAAAATGAAATTGGAATTGCCTTTAGAGGAATGGGTGGAGAAAAAATTAAGGAATTGGGAGATAAAACCATCTTGAGATTTCAAGGTTTTATAAAAAAAAATGACCCACTTACTCTATATGCCACAAAAGATATGTCTATGCCACTTATTGCTTTTCATCAAGACAATAACTCTAGCACTATTGAAGTTGCAATTTCTAAACAAAAACTATCTCAAGACCTAAATAACATTTGGAGTGAAACAAAAAAAATATATTATAATAAATGCTCAATATGCCATATGGCAATTTCTCCAAAAGATTATTCCGTGTTGGAATGGAAAAGCATCTTTAACACGATGAAAGAGTTTACTGTATTTGATGATTTGGAATCTAGACAGGTTCTTGATTACTTGAAGTTTAATGCCTCTGATGGCTATCTTTCAAATCCAAAAAAGGATACAAAGTGAAAATATGCGTAATGTGCGAATCAACACTTCTCCAAAAGTCATTAGAATATTACTTGAGTGAATTTTTAACTTCTTACACAGAAGCAGAGTTTATTATTTCTGATATTGCTCTACAAATTGAAAAGCCCATTTGCCTACTTAACCAATCCAGAGAATCAGATATCAAAAAGCCCTTTACTCCTGTAAGTCTATTTAAGGATTTACAAAACTTTTATCATACACGGGTGAAAAAAAATATAATTTCAAATAGTATTCCAAAGGAGTTATTAAATATTACAGACCCACAAATACAAACAAAAATTGATCATCTTTTGCAAGAATTCTCAAAACAAATCTATCAAGCGCTTCATCGTGATGAAAAACAATAATACAATAAAAGTCATAGGTGGCTTACTTAAAAACCAAAGGCTACAAATGGCTAGTTATGACACTACAAGATCTAGCAAGGCTATTTTAAAAGAATCCCTTTTTAATACTCTAATGCCAGTTATTACAAATTTTGGATTTATTGAAGTATTTGCAGGAACGGGTTCTATAGGAATAGAGGCCTTAAGTCGTGGGGCATTGGAAGCAAATTTTATAGAAAAAGACAAGCAGGCTTTTGAAATTTTAAACCAAAATTTACAAAAGATTTATCACAAATTCCCTACTCTTAAGTTTAAAAGTTTTTTTGGTGACAGCTTTGAGTTATTGCCTCAAATCATTAAAAATTCCAAATTAAAAAACTTTATTCTTTTTTTTGATCCTCCCTTTCCTATTAGAGAAAATTTTGCCGATATTTATATGAAGTGTTTTAATCTTGTGGAAAAAATACAAAATAAGGATAGCACTTTTCTAGTTATCTTTGAATTTTACACTTCCTATGAGATGCCAAAAAACATTAAAGATTTTAGTATAATAAAGACCAAAAGGTTTGGAAAGAGTGGTTTAGCTTACTATGCCAATAAGGAGTTATAAAAAATGGCTGAAGAAAAAATAGAACAAGAACCAAAAAAGAGTAAAGCTCTCCTATTTGTAATTATTGGGGCGGTTGTTTTCTTGATAGTTGTTGTTGCTCTAGTTGCTTTCTTATTACTAAGTGGTAGTGAGAAAAATCAAGAAAATACGCAACCTGAGGCAACACAACAAAAACCTGGTATTTTATCCTCAAAGGATGCGAATCTTCTCAATCTTGGACCCCTTTATCCGATTGCTAAACCATTTGTTGTCAATCTTGTTACACAAAATGGCAGGCGTTATCTTAAGACTTCTATTACCTTAGAGCTTAGTAATCCAAAACTCCAAGCAGAAATAGATCAAAAAACGACAGTCGTTCAAGATATTATTATTGATATTTTATCTTCAAAATCCATTGAAGAAATTGTCACAACCAAAGGAAAAGAGCGTATAAAGGATGAGATTTTACAGCGCGTTAACCAAATCTTAGCAGATGGTTTTATCAAGAATGTTTTCTTTACAGAATTTGTGGTGCAATAGCAATGCAAATTGGCATTGATATTGTATCTATCAAAAGAATCCATAAGATCCTTCAAAAAAATCCTCAAAAGTTTTTGCAAAGATTTCTCCTACCACAAGAAATCATACTCACCCATAATAATCCCCAAACCATAGCTGGTTTTTGGGCTGCCAAAGAAGCTTGTTCTAAGGCCATTGGAACAGGCATTGGTAAAGATCTTGGTTTTATGGATATTGAAATTACAAAAAATACAAAAAATGCGCCACTTATTACAATCACAGAGGAAAAGAAAAAACTCTTTCAAATTAATGATTTAAAACTGAGTATCACACATGAAACAGATTTTGCTATCGCTGTAGTAATTACTCAATGATTTTCAAGATTCTACAAATTATTTTTATGTTTTACTATATAATATTCCCGCTCAGAATACTGGGCAATCAATAAATCAATATACTAAATTATTATATGTATTAATTAGGAGACAAAAGATATGCAAAAACGCATTTATTTAGACAACAATGCTACTACTATGATAGATCCAAAAGTAGCAACATTGATGGAACCCTTCTTCCATCAATATTATGGCAACCCAAACTCTCTCCATAAATTTGGTACCGAAATCCATCCAGCGCTACATGATGCTTTCAATAAGTTATATGATGGTATTAATGCTGGAGAAGAAGATGATATCATTATTACCTCTTGTGCAACAGAATCAAATAATTGGGTTTTAAAAAGTATATATTTTGACTTGATTGCAAATGGTAAAAAAAATCATATTGTTACAACCGAAGTTGAACATCCTGCAGTAGGAGCAACTTGCAGATTCTTAGAAACTCTGGGTGTAAAGGTTACTTATCTAGGAATCAATAAAAATGGAAATATCACTGCAGAACAGGTTGAAGAGGCAATAACAGATGAAACAGCTTTAGTTAGTATTATGTGGGCTAACAATGAAACTGGATTAATTTTTCCGATAGAAGAGATTGGAGAAATTTGCAAGAAAAAGGGTGTCTTATTTCATACAGATGCTGTCCAAGCGATTGGGAAAATCCCTGTTGATGTTCAAAAAGCAAATGTAGATTTTCTTTCTTTTTCAGCTCACAAATTTCATGGACCAAAGGGTATTGGAGGTCTTTATATCAAAAAAGGCGTGAATCTCACTCCTTTATTCCATGGTGGCGAACATATGAGAGGACGCAGAAGCGGGACACTTAATGTTCCCTACATTATAGGTATGGGTGAAGCGATGAAGCTTGCAAAAGAATCTTTACCTTATGAGAACTCTACTGTTTTAGAGTTGCGCAATCATCTAGAAGATGCATTATTGCAAATTCCTGATGTTTTTGTAGTTGGAAATAGAGAAAATCGTGTTCCAAATACTACATTAATTAGCATTAGAGGTATTGAAGGAGAAGCAATGCTGTGGGATTTAAATAAAGCAGGAATTGCTTGCTCTACTGGAAGTGCTTGTGCAAGTGAAGACTTGGAAGCAAATCCTGTAATGGTTGCAATAGGAGCAGATAAAGAACTAGCTCACACAGCAGTTAGGGTATCATTATCAAGATTTAATACAAAAGAAGAAATTGATTACACAATAGAGATCTTTAAGAAAGCAATTGATAGATTAAGAAAAATTTCAAGTTCTTATGAAGGGAGTTTATAATGGCAAAGAATGATCTAATTGGTGGAGCACTTTGGGATGCTTATTCTAAAAAAGTTAGCGAAAGAATGGATAATCCAACACACTTAGGAGTTTTAACCCAAAAAGATGCGGATGAAAAAAATGCTAAATTAATTATAGCTGATTATGGTGCAGAATCCTGTGGAGATGCTGTAAGACTTTATTGGTTAGTGGATTCTAATGATGTTATTATTGATGCTAAATTTAAAAGTTTTGGCTGTGGAACTGCAATTGCAAGTAGTGATATGATGGTTGAGCTTTGCTTGGGTAAAAAGGTTCAAGAAGCGGTAAAAATTACTAATCTTGATGTAGAAAATGCCCTAAGAGATGATCCTGATACTCCAGCAGTACCTGGACAAAAGATGCACTGCTCGGTTATGGCCTATGATGTTATCAAGAAGGCTGCTGCACTCTATTTAGGCAAAGATATGGAAGATTTTGAGGAAGAAATCATTGTTTGTGAATGTGCTAGAGTAAGTCTTTCTACAATCAAAGAAGTAATTCGATTAAATGACCTAAAAACTGTAGAGGAAATTACACAATATACCAAAGCAGGAGCTTTTTGTAAGAGCTGTATTAAACCTGGAGGACATGAAGAAAGAAAATACTATCTTGTTGATATTCTAAGAGATGTAAGAAATGAAATGGAATCTCAAAAACTAAAAGAGAATGCTCAAAAAATTAATCTAGGAACTCTTTCTTTCTCAGAAATGACAATGGTTCAAAAGATCAAAGCTGTGGATAAGACAATTGATGAAACAATTCGCCCTATGCTAATTATGGATGGTGGGGATATGGAAGTTTTAGATATTAAAGATAGCAGTGATGGATATATTGATATTTACATTCGTTATATGGGTGCTTGTAATGGATGTGCAAGTGCTTCTACAGGCACACTATTTGCTATTGAAAATGTTTTACAAGAGAAGTTAGATTCAAATATTAGAGTTTTACCAGTTTAAGGATTGAACTTTGAAATTTGGAAGCAAACTATTTTTGATACAATAGTGAAAATTTTTTGAAAGAAGGTTTTGTTGAAAAGAGTATTTGTAGCTCTAATTTTTTGCCACTATTTTCTTTTTGCACAAACACCTTCTTCTGCAATTAGTCCAACTTTTATTCAAGACAAGTTTGATGGTAAAAATAAAAGTGGTATTGTTGTTGGGTTAGGATTAGGGCTTCCATCCCTTAGCACACAATATCTAAGTGGTCATACCTTTTCTAATATAACTTCATATGGATATCACTTTCTAGTAGGTTATCAAGACTTTACAAGATTGCTATCACCCTTTCCTCCTAATATTTTTGGTGCAAGAATAAGCTTTGAATTTGATGACACTTTTCATATTGGAGAAAGAACAATCAATTCCTCAAATTTACTTATTAATTATGATCTATTAATTGATGCTTTTGCAAGAAAGAAAAATCCCATAGGCTTTATTATTGGCATTAACTTAGGATTGACACAGATCAAATCCTATCAAAGCTTTTCATTTAGTATTGGTGCAAAACTTGGCTTAAGTTTAGCTTTCACTACTGATCATAGATTGGATATTACTTATAAAGTTGCAAGCTCTGGACCACTACAAGGAAATAGTCTTTACTTCTATAGTCCTTATACTATCGATCTTACCTATACTTACAGATTCTCAATTCCATTTAAAAGACAGGAGACAGTTAAAGAGAATCCCTTTGACAACACAAAATACCTCTTAAAAACAAAACCCCAATAAATAGAAAGATTATTTTTTCATTTTTTTATCTAGGTCCTCAAGAATATTTTCTCCCTTAGCAAAACTATCTCTACCAAATTCTGTAAAAGAAATATAAACACTCTCTTTTGGCTTTTTAGCTATCTTTTCTAAGGTTTCAGAGACTTCTTTTGCAATCGCTCTCTTTTGTTCTAAACTCAATTTTCCAGCAACTTTTATATCAATATAAGGCATTTAAATCACCAACTAAATCCACCACCAATCTTTATATTCAGATTGTTTGGTATTTTTATTTTATCATTCAAATTTATAAGATTTAAACCACTTTGCACTGCGATATCAAAAAATCCAAAGATATTTAAACCAGCTGTCAAAACAACACCATCATTATGAGATCCTTTAAGATCATACATTGCCCCTGCCCTTATATCAAAATATTTAAAATCAAACATAATTCCCCCTCCAATCATTTGATTCTTTGGAACAGTATAAGAGAGAGTATTATTAGGTAAGATATCAACATCAAATGCCAAACTTAATACACTCCACTCATAAGAAACTCCAGCTCTAAGCTGTGGATTCAAATAAACCGTCTTATCACTATTTACTTTCAATCCTGGATTATTGATATTTTTTGCAACAAAACCTAAGCTAAAACCACCAACACTATATAAAGCACCTAGGTCTATACCAAAATTTTGAGAGATCGTAGGCACTGTGGGTAGCTTGACCTTGGATACATTATCAATTGCAATAGTTTGGGAAATATTATAACCAATTCCCTGAAGATATTTAATTGATGCACCAATACTAAGTTCTCCAAAACCTATATCAAAACTATGGCCATAACCTACTGGAATTTCCACAACTGCAAGCCCTGTGGCACTAATATGATGTTTTGCATTAGGACTTAAAATAGAAGAGCTATTATAGCTATTTTTATCCGCTGTATCCACAGTGATACCATCATTGTTGATTCCAAGTTCCACATATTTATCACCTGAATTTACAATAATCCGATTGTATTTTTGATCTAATGCAGCAGACCCACTCACAAAAGCATCAAAAATTAACCCCATTCCAAAGCCACCCACACTTCCATGAGGAGCCAATTGAACAGTTAAACCATTCTGAGATACGACTGAAAAATTATTATGTTTTAATGTATTTTGGATTGAGGCAATATCTTTAATTGCTTTATTTAGTTTTGCATCCTTTGACAAAGAGAGCTTGATACCACCAAGTTTATCTAAAACCTTATCAATACTTACATCTCCGCCACTACTACCTACCAAATCCACAATCCCACTTACATTTTCATAAGTTAAATTATCAATCAAACTATCAAATATTGCATTGCCACCTGCTTCTTTACTGGCTTCTTGAAGCTTTTCTTTAAAAGCATTAAAAAGTTTATCCCCATCTTCTCCTTTTAGAGCATTCTGAAAATCCTCTATCGCTTCTCCATTATGAGACACTCCTGCAGAAGTCATTATATCTCCAAGAACCTTATCAAAATCATCCCCATTACCAACTAAGTTATCAATAACATCTCCAAAGTATCCACCCATCTTTAACTCTGATAATCCCTTTAGATCTAGGGCACTTGATAAAATAAAATTACGAGGACCAATATTAATCTTATTATTTTTTGCATCTGAAAACAAACCGCTAATCTGATCTGGGAGACTCTGTAGATTTTTGAAGTCTACTTTTGTGAGGGCAATGAGATTTTCTTCCTTCACTGAAACACCAAAACTATATCCAAATCTACTCTTCTTATTCACCCCTAATAATGCAGGGTTATAGTAGATTGCCCACTGAGAATTTTTTAGAGCTACACCAGCACCACCCATTCCAGCTGAGACATTGCCCAACCCTCCAAATTCCAAGGCAGATACCTTTAAACTCCCTAATAGCAAACCTACAACAGGTAAAATTAGGTGCTTGTGATTACATCCTCTTAGAAGACACTTCATCACAATTCCTCATCCTTTAATTATTCTAGTATTATAACCTCTTTTTCCATCTCTATACCAAAATTATCAAAAACTTTTTTATTTGCTAGTTCAATCACTTTGATTGCAGAATCATAATCAGCAATCCCTCTGCTTACATTTACCAAAAAATTCGCATGTTTATCAGAAAAACCCACACCATTGATATAAAAGCCCTTCATCCCAACTGCCTCAATTAATCTTCCAGCATAATCTCCCACAGGATTCTTAAAACAACTGCCACAACTTAGTGTTTTGGGTTGCACCTTTCTCATCTGAGAAAAAAGATCTAAAAGTTTTTGATTAAACCCCTTTATTTTTTTAAATCTTGCTGCAAAAATCACTCCATTAATACTTGTTCTTCTATAAGAAAAATCAAGATCCTCTATAGAAATCCAATCTCCATCAATACAAACAGAATCTAAAGTATTTTTTATTTCAAACTCTTTCATTCCTGCATTCATTTTAACAAGCCCACCAATACTTCCAGGCAATGAGCCAATAAACTCTAACCCACCCAAGTCATTATCTAAAAAGTATTTATAAGCCTTAGTACTTCTGGTGCTTGCACCAATTTCAATAAAACCTAGACCCTCTTTAATATAATCAAACCGATCACTCAAGATTGCTAAATTTTTTGCTTGTGGGGAAACTAAAAGATTGTAACCAAACCCTATAATTCTTAGATTTTTATCATATGCATAATCATCAATAATACTAACAGGCAAAATTGATCCAATTTTTAAGCTCAAATACCTAGAAAAATCAATCATTTTAGTCATTAAAATTTATCCAATAAAAGTTGGTATGAGCTCTATCAGCTTTCTTGTATAATCTAGGAGCATATTTAACATCCAAGGCATGGTGAAAATAATCACACCCACAACTGCTAAAATCTTAGGAACAAAGGATAGCGTCATTTCATTGATTTGGGTTGTTGCCTGAAATATACTTACTAAAAGTCCCACAATAAGACCTGCAAGTAAAACTGGTAGAGAAATAATAAGAGTAATTTTGTATGTTTCAATTGCCAAAGCCATTAATTGAGATTCCAAGAATCCATCCTTTGTAGTCTAAAAAATTATTATCCAAAATAATACACTAAAAGCATAGGTTTTATTGCTAAAATAAGCACTTTATTCTTAAATTAGGACACAAGAGTGATAGAGAATCTTAGAGAAATTGCATCAATACGAGAGAAAAAAATAAAAGAACTAGGATTTGGTTTTAAAGCAGATCTTCCAATAAATCGAAAAACACCTGTATGCCCCCCAAAATTTAACAATCCCTTATTTATTACAGAACTTAAAACTCCATCTAATAAGGAAATTGATGGGATACAGGATTTGATTTCTCTTGCATCTTTTTATCTTGATTGCGGTGCAGGTGCTATCTCTATTCCAGTAGAAAATAATTCTTTTGAAGAGAGTTTAAAGAACCTAATTAATATAAAAGATCGCTTTAAAAAAACTTCTATTTTAAGAAAAGATTTCATCCAATTTCCCGAAGAGATACAAATTAGTTATTTAGCTGGTGCAGATTTAATTCTTATTGTTATTGCAATTTTTTTGAATGATAAGCAAAGGTTTATAACAATTTTAAAAGAAATTAAAAGATATGGACTTATTCCCCTTTTTGAAATTCACAGCATCGAAGAATATGAGTTTTTAAAGCCCTATAATCCAAAGCTAGTAAGTATCAATACAAACTCTTTATTTAATCAAAAAAATAGCAAACAAGAGGCTTTAACCTTGGGCAGAAGAGTGATTACAGAGTCACCTCAAACTAAAGTTGTTTTTGAATCCATAATAGAAAGAAGCTATGATAGTTATGTGATTGGAGCAAGTGGTTTTGATGGCATAATATCTAAAAACTACTTTATCAAGGGCAAAAATAGCACAATTGCAAACCTTATCAAAAATTTTCAAAAAGCAAAGCAAGGTAGCAATCTTTTCTACCAAAATATTTTTTCAAAACTCTCATACAAAAAGCATTTGATTAAAATTTGTGGAATTACTAATATTGATGATGCACTAACATACGCCCAAATGGGTGCGGATATGATTGGTTGTGTTTTAACCCAAAAAAATCCCTATTTTGTTGATACCCCTACATTAAAACAAATTTCCAAGGCTATTAAATCTCTCTATCCTGATGTAATGGTAATTGGGGTAGTTTCTGAACAAGAACTTAAAAGTGCTAAGGAATTATTAAGACAAAATATCTTAGATTCCCTACAAGTGCATCTATCAGATATTTCATATCTTAAATCAGAAAAATTACAAGATAGCAATTTTAGTTTTTATCCCTGCATTGATTATGAAAAACTAGGAGACTATCCACTAAAAGACTCTCTCCCCTTTGTTTTATTAAACTTCAAAACCACCCTTTTAAATCACAAAGAGGCAGAAGCAAAGTTAGAGGAAATCAAAAAGCTAAAGCAATTGCACTCAAAAATTTTTATTACAGGAGAATTTGACAAAAATAATATTATTAAGCTTTTAGAGCTTGGGGTTACAATGATTGATATTAATTTAGAGGTAAAAGAAAATATGGGTAAAGATTTAAAAAAGCTACAAGAAATCTTTCATCTTATTTTTCAATCTTATGACAGAAAAATACAAGAATTCATTATCGATAAAAGACAAACTACAAGGACACTTTAAAAACAATAATCCTGTAATTAAGATGCTATAAAAGCTATTTTCCTAGACAAAACTCCCCAAACATCTTATCAAACATCTCATCAATACTATAGGGTTTTACCAATAAGGATAATTGTTCAATTGCTTCTTTAATATGATAAGAGAAGAGTTCTAATTCATTATTTTGAAGTACTTTTTTGGATTGCTTTAAAGCAAAAATTGTTTCTTCTACTGCCTTAGTTTGATATTGCGCACTCAACAAAATATCTTCCTTAATACCTTGTTTATCCCTAAAAATTTCAGCTAATATGTTTTTGATTTCTAATACAAATTTATTATCTTTTGTATTAATATCCAAAAAATATTTAGCTTGAATTTTTTCTTTCAACATTTTTAACTCTAATTTAGAATTTAAGTCATTTTTATTGTTTAAAATAATTAAATCCTTACCTTGTAGTTGTTGAAGATATTGAATAATTTCTTGATCTTGTGTATCAAGCTCTCTTGAGGAATCAAATACAGCTAAAATAATATCACTCTCTTGCATAGCCTTTTTGCTTCTTTGAATTCCCATATTCTCAATCTCATCTTCACTTTCCCTAATTCCAGCAGTATCAATAATTTTTATAATATTACCCTCAATATTGATGCTTCCCTCAATGGTATCTCTTGTGGTTCCTGCTTGATCACTTACAATCGCTCTTTCTTGCATTAAAAGCGCATTTAACAAAGAGCTCTTACCTACATTTGGCTTTCCAACTATGCTAAGTTCATAGTTTTCAAGTAAAACATTACGCATCTTTGAAAAATCTAAAATTTCTTCCAGTCTATTTTGTAATTGAGAAATATCTCCTATGAGCGATGTAATAAGGTCTTGAGGAATATCCTCATCACTATAATCAATCATTACTTCAGAATGTGCTAAAGCTCTAAGTAAGGATTCTCTACTTTGTTGCACAAAATCGCTCAAAGACCCCTTAAGCTGTTTTGCAAGCAACCTTACTGCATTAGTATTTTGTGTTTGTATCAGATGTGAAATTGCTTCAACTTGTGATAAATCAATACGACCATTTAATAAAGCTCTCTTTGTAAATTCTCCAGGATTGGCAAGCCTTGCTCCATATTCCACGCATAAAGACAAGATCATCTTGGCTAAGACAACCCCTCCATGACATTGGATCTCACAGACATCTTCTCGCGTATAGCTCTTAGGATTCTTAAAAAAAATTACAATGGCCTCATCAATGATTTGACCTTCTTGATCAAAGATATTGCATAAAGTTGCAAAATGATCCTCAAAGTCCTGCTTTCTTGTCAGTCTTTGAAGTATGCTTAAAGAGAGATCTCCACTCATCCTAACCACACTCATTGCTCCAATTCCCATTGGAGTAGAGATTGCTACAATTGTTTGTTGTGTATGCATTGCTAATCACCAATGTAAATGTATTGTTCTTCACCCTCAACTTTTAGGATGACTCTTTTATTAGGATAAAGCTCTTTTAGTTTTCTTTGAGCAATGATTCCTAAAATACCACTTAGATTCTTAGTTTTAAAGCTTTGTGTTTGTTCAATGTGAGGCATAATCTCTTGGATGTATTGTTGGACTAACTCCTCTTGCATCTTCAAAAATTGAGCAACCTCAAGTCTAACACCAAAGCCATACTTTGGATATATCCAATGAAATAAGAGGTATGAAAAAGCCTTGTAACGATAACCTTTCTCTCCGATTAAAAGTGCGCTGTCCCTGCCATCTAAGAAAATAAAAACAGTCCGCTCATCAAACATGCTTACTTCAATCCTATCAATCTCATAGGGCATAAAAGCTAAAAGTTCTTTTAACTCTTTTTGTATCTCAAGGCAATAAGATTCCTTTAAATCCCCTCCCTTTTGTTCTGTTAAATCCTTCTTTTGTTCTGCCCTATCTCTGACATATGCAAGGATAATAGTATCCCTTTTTCCAATCCCAAAAATCCCTTTTCTTGAGTATTGAACCACTTCATATTGCAACTCAGTAACAGAACATTCAAACTCTAAAGAAGCTTGAATAAGTGCTTCTTCAAGATTTTTTGCTTGAATTTTCTTCATGTCTTCTTATGTTCTTGTATCTCTTTTTGTTTCTTTCTCTCAAGCATTCTATTAATGGATAATTGTTGGAAAATGCTAAGAATATTATTAATCGTCCAATAAAGCACCAATCCTGCTGGGAAAAAGATCAAGAAAACTGTAAAGATAACAGGAAGAGTTCTAAAAACCTTAGCTTGTATAGGATCTGTAAAAGTATTAGGTGTCAAGACTTGCTGAATATACATTGAAACACCCATCAAAATTGGTAATACAAAGAAAGGATCCATCACAGATAAGTCATGTATCCAAAAAATAAATTCTGCACTCTTAAGCTCTACAGAGTTATACAAAACCCTATAAATTGCATAAAAAATAGGAATTTGTATCAATAGCGGGAAACATCCTCCCATAGGGTTTGCGCCATGCTTTTTATAAAGTTGCATCATATGCATTTGAAGCTTTTGAGCATCTCCTTTATACCTCTCTTGTATTTCTTTCATCTTCGGTGCAAGATCTTTAAGCTTTTGCATACTCACCATGCCCTTATAGCTTAAAGGGTATAAAACAATTTTGACAATAATGGTTAAAACAATAATTGCCCAGCCCCAGTTATTAAGATATTGATGCAAAAATTCAAGCAATAAAAACAATGGCTTGGCAAAAAAAGTCATCATTCCATATTCCACAACATCAACCAAAACAGGATTAATAGACTTTAATTGCTGATAATCTTTAGGCCCAATAAAACCACCAAAATCTAGACTACCTTTTGCATAGAGGTAGGGAATGGGATTTTTTGTCGCAAAATCTCCATCTATCAATGCATCAATTTTTTGCCCTTTAGAATAAAACAATGTCGTATAGTATCTATCCACACTTGCTAAAAATTTTGCTTCATTAAAAGTTTTAGTTTCTGTTGCATCCCCATCTTCAATCTTTTCAATCTTGCCATCAAACTTTTCTAAAATAACCCCATTAAAAGCATAATTTTCCTTATCTGTAACAGGACGCGCACCATTGGTGATAAAATATTGTTCACTGGGATTACTTACTTCTATTTGAATATCATATTGCAGATTTTCATAAAAAGTAAGTATCTTTTTAATTTCAATGTTCTTTAGCTTTTGGGTCAAAATAAGTTTTTTAGGACTGGTAGAATCTACGACAATCTTTTTATCTGAAGCAGTATATGAAGTCTTAAAAGATTCTGTGTTTATTTCTTGATTTGAAAAACGCATCTCAAGAGGTCTCAAAGATTTTGGATTTAACATCGGAAGCTTTTCCAATGCTTTGGGTTTTTCCATTATTCCAAATAAAACCTTAAAATGATCAAAAAAGCCTATCTCTGGTGCTGTTGTGTATTTTTTATCCTTGAGATAAACTTGAGAAATTCTTCCTAAGTTATCAATCTGTATTTCAAAGGCTTTAGATTCAATTGTCGCAATAATTTCATTCTCTTGCTGATAATTTTCCTGCGTAGATACAGCTTTAGAATCCTGATATGTAATATCTGGAGCATTTTTTTGATTTTTAGCATTGCTTTCTGAAAGATTATCTTGTTGTGGTTTTACAAAAAAATGACTATAAACCACAATAAACAAAAAAGAAAAAACTACTGCCAGTATTACTCTTAAACCCGAATTATCCTTCATCACCCTACCTCAAAAATTAAATGGCCTTTATTATATAAAACTTTTTTGAATTCCTTGCAATTGGGACAAACCAAAACTTGATCCTACAAGGCTTATAATGATTGATTTTAAACCTAGTTTTGATTATTGGATAGTCTATGCCACCTTTAAATAATTGATTACATCTTAGAATTCTTTTAAAGACACTCCAAGAAGCAGAAAAAAAACCTTGAGTGCTAAAACACCACAAAGCATAGTTTGAACAAGTTGGATAATAACGACAAGATGGCATAAACACTGGGGATATTAGCTTTTGATAAAAAAAGATAAGATACACAGATATTTTTTTCACTTCCTATGCCGACCTATACTTGTTAAAAAACTTCAAACCTCTTAAAAAATCTTTCTCAATCTCTTTGAAACTAAGTTCTAAGATTCCTTGTTTTGGGACAATGACCAATGAGATACCAACAAGATTTTCAATGTATAAATGGCACAAACCTCTAAATCTTCTTTTGATTAAATTTCTCTTACAAGCAATACCAACTTTTTTTGATACGCTTAAGCCTAGAAAAAAATTTTTGTCACTATGTCCTAAGAAATACAAGGTAAAATATTTGGAATAAAACTTCTTTGCGTTTTTATAAACACGATCAAAGTCTTGTTTTGTTTTTAACGTTTGAATCCGCAAAAATTAAACCGCTAAACGTTTTCTACCTTTTGCTCTGCGAGCATTAATTACTCTTCTTCCATTTTTAGTCTTCATTCTCACACGAAACCCATGAGTTCGTTTCTTTGGTGTATTATGAGGTTGATATGTTCTTTTCATACTCTCTTCCTTTTATATGATATAAACAAAAATTGAGATTATACTATAAAAAGCCCTAAAAGACTACAACTTCTTTTTCTCTTCTACTAAAACATATACTTCTTTAAGTTGCATATTCTGCAAAATATCAAAAACTTGAATAAAGCTATCTAAATTACTTTCCTTATCACCCCTTAAAACAATGGGAGTATCTTTTGGATATTTTTGCAACATACTCTTAAGAGTCTCAAGGCTTGTTTCAACATCATTTAAAAAATATTTTCCATCCTGATTGATCGTAAGATTTAGCTGTCTTTTATCAGAATTTTGATTATTCTTTGAAGAATTTTGTTCAACCTGTGGAATAGCAATTGGCATCTTTGAAGTAGTAATAAAGGATGCTGTAGTTAAAACAATCACCAACAAAACTAGCATTATATCAATAAAGGGTACAAGATTTAAAGAATCTATTTTTTTCATTCTCTGTCAAGCCTTTTTTCTTGTTTTTTATCAGTTGCAATAGGATTATGATAAATATCCCACTTTGTAATAATTACCTCACTTTTCCTAATCAACATATTATAAAAAACAATTGAAGGAATTGCTACAATAAGACCCATAGCAGTTGCTTTTAATGCCAAAGCTAAGCCCTTCATAATTTCTGAAGTATCACTCATTGAGGTATTGCTAATCCCCATAAAAGTAATCATAATTCCAGCAACAGTTCCAAGAAGACCAATATATGGAGCATTGGAACCTATTGTAGCCATAAGAGTTAGGCGTTTATGCAAATCCAGTTCCAATTCTCTTTTATCTTGATAATCATCAACCCTAACAGTTGCATAAAACCAGATACGCTCAATACCAATTGTAAGTACAATTACTGACAAAAAAAGTAAAAAGCCTATAATCGCATAATCAAGATATTCTTTTATCATTACAATCCCTTACTATAATTTTTCATACTTGCTAATGCCTCTCTATCCAGTATTTTCTTTTTAATACTCTCACGCTTGTCGTGTAGATTTTTTCCTCTAACTAGAGCAATTTCTATTTTTACACGATTTTGTTTATTAAAATAAATCTTAAGTGGCACAATACTTAAGCCCTCTTTTGAAACACTGCCAAACAATTTATCAATTTGTTTTCTATGAAGTAAAAGTTTTCGATCACGCATCTCTTTTGGTCTAAAATGAACATAAGTTGTCTCCAAACAAGAAATATGCATACCAAAGACAAAGGCCTCAGACTTCACAATCTTTACAAAACTATCCTTTAGATTCACTCTTCCTTTTCTTAGAGCTTTAACTTCAGAGCCAAGCAATACAATACCTGCTTCATATTCTTCTAAAATTTCATAATCAAAAAAAGCTTTCTTATTTCTTGCAACAATATTCAATATCATTTCCTTAATCTAAAAAAACTGCTACCACTACCACTAAAAAACCACTCATCTCCCAAATCTCTTTCAAAATTTTTGAGTTCTGGATAGATATTTAAAGCAGGATACAATAAATCATTCAATTGTTTTCTATCATAAATCTTTAATATATCCTTGCTTGGCATTTTAGAAAACTTTTGATACTCATAAGATAATAGAGTTTTGATTGGTTTTCTATCATATTCACTATATACCATTTTTGTATTACAAGAAATCTCTGGGACAAAGATTTCAAAGTCTAATATTTCCTCCTCAAAATACTCAACTTGTTCCCCTATACCATATACATTTGCACTCATATATTGTGTAACAAAAAATGGCACATCAGCCCCTACTTTCTTCCCTATTTCACAAAGCTCTTGAGAAGTAAGATTAAAAAATTTTTGATTTAAATGAAAAAGCACACCACCAGCATCTGCACTTCCACCACCAAGTCCACCACCTCTTGGTATATTCTTTTCTACTTCAATGGCTATATTATCTAAAATAGTCGCCTTTCTCCCCTTGGATTCTAAGAACTTCTTCATCTCAACAACAGCCAAATAAATTGTATTTTGATGCAACTGACAACCAAAATCCCCCTTGAGGGAGAAAAAACTTGATGGTTTAATAAAAATAGTATCTTTAAGACCACCCCTCACAAGATGGAATCTAGAATCTAGTAGATGATAGCCTCTTTCATCTACTCCTATAATTTTTAAAAAAATATTAATCTTAGGAAATACATCAAAAATTAACATCTTCTACACTTTGAAATGCTTTCCCAACACATCTAAAGTATCTCTGGTAGTCTCTTTTATCGCCTTTTGATTTTCCTGTGCAACCGCCTCTTTTAGCTCTGCTCTTAAAATAAGAGTATCAGGTGGAGCTTCAAAACCAAGCTTAACATTCCCTCTATCTATAGAGATTACCTTTACGATGATATTATCTCCTAAAACAATACTTTCTTCAATCTTTCTTGACAAAATTAACATTTAGTAATCCTATTAAGTATATACTTCACTTGGCCATCTTCTTTGACCTCAATTATAGAGAAAAAATCATCAAAATTTGCCACATAAAAGCCATTTTGTACTTTTTTTAGAAAAAACTTTCGTCCATTTTCTATATTTTTCCTAATTTCACCTGACAAGTTATTTAGCAAAGGATATTTTAAAACCTCAAGAGGGTTTAAAATCTTTTCTTTATTTCTTATAGCAAAAAAACCTCCATCTTGGATGCGCTCTAACATACACAAGGCACCATTAACTCCAAGCATTTTAGCTATCATTTCACCAATACTTCTTACATAAGCTCCCTTGCTTACACAAACCTCAAAAGTCAAAAATGGATGCATATAATTTATCAATCTAATATCAAAAATCTCCATTTCTTCCTTTTTCAACTCAAAGCTTATGCCCTTTCTTGCAAGATCATAAGCTCTTTTTCCTTGGATATGTTTTGCACTAAATTTTGGAGGAAAATATTCAATCTTTCCTTGCATCTGCTTTAAAACTTCTTCAATCCTCTCTCTCTCAAAAACTCTAACTTGTTTTATTTCTATAACATTTTCAATATCCAAACTCTCACTCAAAGCTCCTAACCACAATGTTGCACGATAAATCTTTCTATCTGATTTAATATGAGAAAAAAGCTTTGTATATTGCCCAAATGCAATAATCATTGCACCCTTTGCAAAAGGATCAAGGGTTCCAAAATATCCCCCTGATTTTATTTGATATTTCCTCTTTAGGGTGGAAAGATAAGAGTTTGAACTCATAAAAATAGGTTTATAACCTACTAAAATCAGATTATGCATTCAATTTTTCTTCAAGTTCTAAATTTATTTTTTTTAATGCCTTAGAACGGTGTGAGATACTATTTTTTTCAAATAATTCCATCTCACCCATCCTTTTATCAAAGCCCAAAGGTTCAAACAAACTATCATATCCAAATCCCTTATCACCTCTTTGATTAGGATAGATCATTCCCCTGCACTCTTCTGTAGCACTTAAAAATATTTCTTTATCTCTAATCCTTCCTAAAACCACCATAGATGCCACAAAAGATGCTGGAGAACTTGTAAGATTTTTTTGTTTCATTCTCTCAATTAATGCCAGATTGTTTTCTGCATCACTTGAGTTTGAATCAATCCCCTTAAGCCAATTAGCATATCTTGCACTATAAATATTTGGCTCATCATCCAACTTAGATACGCACAAGCCACTATCATCACTTAAAACTAAAATATTTGATGCACAACCCAATGCCTTATAAACTGCTTTTGCCTTTATAATTGCATTCTCCAAAAAACTCTGACCATCTTCTTTTATATCAAGACTCAACCCTGCTTTTTGCATTGAAATAATTCTAAAATCCTTGAAAATTTCTTGAATTTCTTGAATTTTTCCTTGGTTTGAACTTGCTACAATAATTTCTACTTTATCCTGCAATTTTTCCCTCAATACACATATTTTTTAATACCAAAGATTGGATTTGTGAAGCTATAATCATAACTCAAAAATTATAACTTACAAATTAGAATTTCTTAAAACCAAAGGTTGAGATATGATGAAACAAATTCTTCCATTAACAGGCATTGTCGCCTTAAGATTCTTAGGTCTTTTTATTGTTTTACCTATTATTGCACTCTATGCAAATAGTTTTCACAATACCTCTGCTTTTATGATAGGTCTTGTTGTAGGTGGAGCTTATCTTACACAACTTATTTTTCAAACCCCATTTGGAATCTTAAGTGATAAATTCAATCGAAAATATGTTGTTTTGATTGGGTTGATAATCTTTTTTATTGGGTCCATGATTTGTGCATTTGCAGATAGTATTGAGTTACTTGTTATTGGAAGACTTATTCAAGGAACTGGAGCAATTGGCGGTGTAGTGAGTGCTCAAGTTGCTGATATGGTAAAAGAAGAACAAAGAACCAAGGCAATGGCCATTATGGGTGGTGGTATCTTTGCAAGTTTTACCCTTGCAATGGTAATTGGTCCTATCATTGGAGGAAGTATTGGAGCTAGATGGCTATTTTTACTTACAGCACTTCTTACCCTCTTATCAATCTTTATTCTCTATTTCTTTGTTCCAAATTCTCCAAAGTTAAGCTATTCTTTTCAAAATACCCAAAAAGCATCTAGAGATTTTTTAGACAAGAACCTTTGGATAATGAATCTAAGTTCTTTCTTTGAAAAGATGCTAATGTCTTTGATTTTTGTAATTATTCCTCTTGCTTTAGTTGAGCATTTTTATTTTGATAAAGAAGCCTTATGGAAAATTTATGTTCCCAGTGCCATACTTGGAATCTTTGCAATGGCTCCTGCAAGCATTTTGGCAGAAAAATACAACAAACCAAAACTTGTTTTATTAATAGGTATTTTTTGTTTTTTAGTTGCCTACACTTTTATTGCACTTGCAGATTCTAATCAAGTCCTATGGTTTTTTATTTTGGGTGTTTTTTTATTTTTTATTGGTTTTGCAATGCTTGAACCCATTATGCAATCTCTAGCAAGTAAATATGCAAAAGCTTATTTTAGAGGAACTGCTCTAGGAAACTTCACAACCGCATCTTATATAGGTTCTTTTATAGGTGGTATGTTTGGAGCCTTGCTATATCATCACTTTGGATTGAATATTTTAGCTATAGGCACTACAATTTTATGTATTTTTTGGCTTTTTATCATCTTATTTCTTGACAATCCACAAAAACAAAAAAATATTTATTTAACCCTGCAAAATGGTTTGAGAGAGAAAATTGATTTTATTCAAAAAATCTTTGGTGTGATTGAATGTTATGTCAATGAGAATGAAAAAGTGCTGATTATCAAGTATAATAGCGCGCTTACAAATGAACAGCAAATTCTTGAAAAAATCCAGTAATTTAGCAAGGAATATTTGATGGAAAAATATCAGATTAGTAAAAAAATTTTAAGCACTGTTGGAAAAACAAATGCACAATACAATCTAATAGAAGAAGGCGATAAAGTTTTACTTGGATTAAGTGGAGGTAAGGATTCCATTCTTCTTGCGTGTATTTTAGAAAGAATGCAAAGACATGCACCTTTTAAGTTTGAGTTTAAAGCTATCACAATTCATTATGGCCTAGGTGAAGATTTTACCTACCTCACAGAAATTTGCAAAAGACAGGGAATTCCCCATGAAATTTACTACACAACTATTGCAGATACAATTAAATCAAAGCGTAGAGAAGGAAGTTCTTATTGTAGCTTTTGTTCGCGTATGCGAAGAGGGTCTTTATATTCCAAGGCCTTAGAAATGGGTTATAACAAGGTTGCAATTGCACATCATCTTGATGATGCAGCAGAGAGTTTTTTTATGAATCTCACCTATAATGGCGCACTAAGAAGTATGCCTCCTATTTATAGAGCCGAAAATGGATTGCAGGTTATCAGACCTCTTATACACATACGAGAGCGCCAAAGTATTGATTTTGTAACCTCTCAAAATATTCAAACTGCTCCTGATTGCAATTGTCCTGCCAAGCAACCAGATTCTGATAAGCCACCTATTGCAAGACTTGCTACAAAACACTTTTTACAAAGTCTTGAAAAAGACAATCCAGAATTTTTTAAGTCCTTAAAAAATGCTTTCTCAAATTTGCACGCAAATACTTTTAGCGATCTTAATTTTTTAGATAAATAAGCTTTTAGGAGGATTTAATTGGGAAAAAATCTTTCTTTGAGAAAACTTTCCATCCCTATTTTCTTTGAGATTTTTTTACATTATGCATCTTTGGTAATCAATACTTATATGGTCGCAAGACATTCTAATTATCTTGTTGGATCTATGGGTGTTGGAAACCAAATCTTTGATTTATTTATTACACTATTTAGTTTTTTGTCTGTGGGCTGTAGTATTGTGATTGCTCAAGCTATTGGAGCAAAAAATAAAACTCTTGCAAGTAAAGCTTTGCATCAAAGCCTAGGGGTTAATATTCTTATTGGACTTTTTAGCGGATGGATTATTTTTGTTCTTGCAAAGCCTTTACTTATTCTTTTAAATACCTCTAATGATCTATTGCAAAATGCCTCACAATACCTTAAGATGTTAGCAATCTGCCTTTGCTTAGAATCTATTAGTATTATTCTAGCCTCCATTTTAAGAGTTTACAATCTGGCATATTTTGTGATGCTTGCTTCAGCTTTGATGAATATTGTTATGATTATTACTAATTATTATGTGCTCTATCATACAAATTTGGAACTTTTAGGAATTGGTATTAGCACGATATTTAGCAGACTATTTTTAATCATACTTTTAGCCCTTATTTTTTATCTTTACTTAAAAATTAAAATTTCTTTTAAAGAAATCTTTCAATTTCAAAAAGATGTTTTAAAAAAAATATTACACATTGGATCTTTTAGCGCTGGGGAAAATCTCCTTTGGATTGTCCAATATACTATCGCTTTTTCCTTTGTCAATCAACTTGGAGCCATCCAAACAAGCGTGCAAACTATTTATTTTCAAATCTCACTTTTAATCATGCTAATAGGACAGGCTATCAGTATGGGAAATGAAATTATTGTTGGAAAGCTTGTTGGTGCTAGATATTTTAATACAGCTTATAGACACACATGGTTTGCTCTTTATATCAGTATTCTTGCCTCATTTTTTGTAGCTCTTTTAAATTATTTAATGAAAGATTATAGTATGCAAAAACTAGATCTTTTAGATTCTGTAAAAACTATAATGCTTCCTCTCTTTACACTATCTTTAATCTTAGAAGTTGGAAGAACATTTAATATTGTAATGGTTAATGCCTTGCGTGCAAGTGGGGATGCAAAATTTCCTTTTTTCACTGGATGCATCTTTATGTTTGGATTATCTCTGCCTCTAGGTTATATCTTATGCTTTTATTTTAATCTAGGAATTATTGGAATCTGGATAGGTTTTTGTGCAGATGAATGGATAAGAGGTCTTGTAAATGCCTACAGATGGAAAAGCAGAAAATGGAAAAACAAGGCTTTAGTTTAAGCCTTGTTTGATAAAAAAATAAACTTCAATGATTGATCCATAAAGTTAAAATCTTACATCTAATTATCTTTTTTTGTCTTATGAAAATATTTCTGATTTAGATTTTTTTTGTGCTAGAATTCCGCTCTAATAAAATTAAGAATAAAAATCATTTTCTATATTCCATACCTTAATATTTTTATGTTTAGTAGATCGTTTTTATAGGCTAGTGATCTTATTAAATAGAATTCTTCAAGAGAAAGGAGGTTTTTATATGGATATTGAAAAATTAACAACAAAATCTTTAAGATTAAGTTTTGTATGTGTAGCATTGCTTAGTTTCTATAATTTAAAAGCGCAAGAGACTAAGCAGGAAGAAAATAATGATGCAACTTTCAATCTCACAACAATTAGCACAACAGCAGCAAAAACACAAAGAGAGATTTTTTATACACCTGATAATATTGCATCCATAAGCGGAGAGAGTCTTCAAAATCTCAATATAACAAACTCAAAAAATTTACAAAATGTATTTTCAGGGCTCTATATAGGAGATTCTGGAGGAAGTGCTTATCCACAAATCACTCTAAGAGGTTTTCATTCTGGATATTATTATAACTCAAGCGTGAGACTTTATATAGATGGAGTGCCTCAAGATATATTTTTCTTAAATCAAGAATTGCTAGATGTGGAATCTGTAGAATTATTCAAAGGATATGCTGGGACTCTTTATGGACAAAATGCACAAGCTGGAATCCTTTCTATTATTTCCAATACTATCTCAGATCAAACAAAAGTAAAAGGAGAAATTAACTTTGGAAATTTAAATAGAGGCATAAGTGCAACAGCCAGTGGCGCTATCATTCCGCATAAACTTTATACAAAAATTAGTTTTAAACATCAAGAATTTTTGGGACAAATCAAAGATTCCTCTACAGGAAAACTTGCTGATACAACAGAAAGCAATCTTGGTAGATTTTCTCTAATCTATAATGAAGAATTATGGAATCTTGGGTTTGACTACTATATTGATAAAAGCAAGTTTAGGGATATTTTTTATCTTACTGATAATGAAATAAATAGTCTTGAACATGATTTTGGAAGCTCTGGAATTCCCCTTATTGATAGAACTGTGCAAACCTACGCCCTAAGAGGAGGTTTTGATACAGAGAGATTTTCATTATCTAATGTTTTTAGTGTTCAAGATAGGACTATGCCAATCACCTCCTTTGGATCTACTTGGCAAGAAGATAATCAAACCTTTAATAATGAATTAAAATTTACACAAACTTATAGCAACAACTCTACTTCACTCTATGGTTTCTTTGTTTCTTATAGTAATTTTAAACATCAATTCTTAAGGGACAACACAAGAGAGGGTGATACCAATAAGCTACAAAGCCTGCATCTTGCATTATTTAGCGATCATCATATTCTTTTAAAACATAATTTTGATATCAATATAGGCTTAAGATACCAATATGACAGGAGTTTGATTAATTACAATAAAGGCACAAATGCCACAAGTACTATCAATAGTTTTGATTCAAGATTTGATTCGCATAATCTTGCAGGAAGAATTGCAGCATCCTACACACTCTTTGGGAATCACAAGTTCTATACTCAAGTTTCAAGAGGTTTTAAAGAAGGAGGTTTCCCTGGTGCCATCTTTTACCAAGGTTATGAAAATGCCTTTAAACCTGAAACAAATTATATGGCAGAAATTGGCTATAAGGGATTTTTCTTAGGTGATAAGATTTACATTAATGCAGATTATTATTTTGGCTATACAAAAAATAGGCAAGAAAATATCTTAATTGATGCAAATGCAAACAACTATATTGTGGGCAATGTTGGCAATATGCTAACACATGGATTTGAGTTTGAGGGCAAATATCAGTTTTTAAAAGAAAGTTTTATTATGCTAAATTTTGCCTATATCAATGCAAAATATCACAATGCAATCAATCCATACACAGGTGCAAAACTAGAATCTAATGTATTTTTTGTTCCAAGCTTTAATATCAATGCCTCACTGGATACTATTATATGGGGGAATAATGTCATTAAAATCTTCTTTAATACAGGTATTTCTTATAAAAGCACTATCTTACTTAGTAGTGATTTTAAACAAAAACCCTATACACTTTGGGATCTAGGTTTGCGTGCAGAATACAAAAGTCTCTCCCTGGCATTTCAAGTAAATAATGTATTAAATACAATCTATGATACTTATGGGTATGTGGTAGGAGATACAAAATACCACCAGATTGGCAGAACAAGAAGTTTTAATATTATCTTGAGTGCAAAATTTTAATTTAAGGTAGAAGAAATGAAGAAAAAAAGTATCTTAAAAAGCTTAAAAAGTAAATTTCTAAAATGGCATTTATATATTAGCCTATTCTTTATACCTATGGCAATTTTTTATAAAGTTACTGGAATTGTTGGCATCTTTGGATACTTTGGACAACAAGATTCTAAGGTTATTGAGTTTAATCAATCCCAACTAGAATTTTTTAAAGATTTTAAAGCAAATGAAACCAAAAGCACTAAAGAGGAGCTAAATCTAGCAAGAAATAAAATTTTAGAATTCTTGGTGTCTAATCACATTGAACTCCCTTATACTAATGAAATCAATGATTCTTGGGACAATAAAAGGTATGTTCTAGGAGGGATTGCAAAATATGTAGAAATTGACAAAAACAACCCCCATTCGCTTATCCTTTACAAAAGAGATTTACTATCCAACCTTATGACCTTGCATTTTGCCAGAGGGGGAATACTTTTTAATATTCTTGCCTTTTGTTTTGTAATCTTTTTGTTTATTACTTATGTAACAGGACTTTTAATTTGCAATTTTTCAAAACATAGATATAAGTATGGGGGTGTTATTCTCATAGGATTTATAATCACTCTAGTTAGTGGTATTGTTTCTGCAATCTAGTTTTTAAAAAAGATTGAACTTTTTTAAAAACTCTAATAACCAGATCACTAAGATTTTAAATCTTAGTGCTTAATTTTTTAATCTCTTAATAGTTTTACCAAAAAAAGTTTTTCTTATTTCCCGCGATACACAATCCCCTCAAGATTTTTTATTTCCTCATTATTACTCAATCCAACATTACCCAAGCTCCCCTTATCTCCCACAAAACCTTGAACAAAATATTCACCCCTATAACCATTTTCCCTTAGCCAATCTCTCATAAAAATAAGATCCTCTTTTGTTAAAAAATCAGAATGAAAGGTACTTCTTACTTCATATTCTATATGAGAATCTCTAAGTAGTTCAAAGCAAGCTTTAAAATCTTTATAGTATTCCTTTAGGCAAAGTTTTTGCATCTTATAAGCAGGAGCTTTAAAATCCAATGCTACATACTCAAGAAGTTTTTTTTCTAATAATTCTTGCAAAACTTTGGGATTACTTGCATTTGTATCTACTTTGATACAAAATCCCATTGACTTAATCTCTTGGATAAACCCTATAAGTTTATCTCCCCATATACTGCACTCACCCCCACTACACACAACTCCATCTAAAAGTCCTATGCGACTTTCTAAAAATTTTATAATCCTCTCTTTTGGCAAAAACTTTTGAGGATAGATCAGTTCATAGTTATAACAATATGCACATCTTAAATTACATCCTCCAAACCATAATATCGCAGATAGTTTTTTTGGAAAATCTATAAGGCTAAAGGGGGTAAGAGAAACAACCAAAACCAAACCTTACTTAAAAAAATCCATAGTGTCAAAATCTTTTAGATCTCTTTTATCTAAAGTAAAAAATTTTCTCTCCTGATGCTCTCCAAGTTTCCCAATATTAAAACTTTCAACAGGGCGATGATACCCCATAACCCGAGTATAAACTGTGCATTTACTTTGATTCTCTGGACATTTTGGACAATACTCATACTCACCACTAATATACCCATGAGTTGGGCAAATACTAAAAATGGGTGTAATTGTAATATAAGGTAATCTATAAGAGCTAATAACCCTTCTTACAAGCTCTTTACAAGTTTTAGAATCTTCAATCCTCTCCCCCATGTATAAATGCAAAACAGTTCCTCCTGTATATTTACATTGCAATCTATCTTGCTTACTGAGGGCAAAAAATGGATCATTGCTAAAACTTGATGGCAATTGTGAAGAATTTGTATAATAGATATTCTCACCACTTCCTGCTTGGATAATCTTATCCCCATAGCGTTTTTTATCTTCTTTGGCAAAACGATAAGTTGTTCCTTCTGCTGGGGTGGCCTCAAGATTATAAAGATTTCCTGTTTTTTCCTGATAATCCCTAATTTTCTCTCGCATAAAATCTAAAATCTCCAGACATATTTTTTCACCCATTTCAGAATCAATTCCAAAAGTATCTGCACTAAAATTTCTAATCATCTCATGCATTCCATTTACACCAATTGTAGAAAAGTGATGATTAAAATGAGGAAGATAACGCTTAGTGTAGGGATATAAGCCTCTTTCAAACAAATCATTAACAACCCTTCGTTTTTTTTCTAAGGTGCTTTGTGCAATATCCATTAATCTAGATAGTTCATTCTTTAATGCTCTCAAGTCCCCCTTAAATCTAAAACCAAGTCTTGCCATATTGATTGTAACAACACCAATACTTCCTGTCATCTCTGCGCTTCCAAAAAGCCCTCCACCCCTCTTAAGTAATTCTCTTAAATCTAATTGAAGCCTGCAACACATACTTCTAACAGCATTAGGTTTATAGGCCTCTGTATTTAAAACTCTATTGCCATTTTCATCTTCTTTATATTGAGACCCGATAAAATTTTGAAAATAGCTTGACCCAACTTTGGCCGTATTTTCAAATAAAATTTCACAATTTGGACTATCCCAATCAAAATCTTCTGTAATATTTACCGTTGGAATTGGAAAAGTAAAGGGCTGGTTATTTGCATCTCCCTCTGTCATTACCTCATAAAAAGCCTTATTAATCATATCCATTTCATCTTTAAAATGCTTATAGGTTAAATCTTCTAGACTTTCAACCCCTCTTTGATTTGCCCTATTTAATAATTCTTTATCCCTAATACCCTTAAAAAGATGCAAGTTATTGCGTGTGGGAATTTGTTCTTTTAAATCTTCTGGCACATTCCAATCAATTGTTACATTTGTAAAAGGACTTTGTCCCCATCTAGCAGGAACATTCAAATTATAAACAAAACTCCTAATTGCCTTTTTAACTTCAAAAAATTCTAATTTATCCTTAAAAACATAGGGAGCAAGATAAGTATCAAAAGAACTAAAAGCTTGAGCCCCTGCCCATTCACTCTGCAAAATCCCTAAAAAATTTGCCATCTGTCCCAAAGCCTCTCGAAAATGCTTTGGCGCAACAGAATCTACTCTGCCTCTCACCCCATTAAACCCCTCATTTAATAAAACCCTTAAACTCCAACCTGCACAATAACCACTCAGACAATCTAGGTCGTGGATATGGATATCTCCATTACGGTGTGCATAGCCCTCTTGCTTACTATAGACATTATCTAACCAATAATTTGCAATCACCTTTCCTGCTAAGTTATTAATTAATCCTGCATTACTATAGCCTGTATTTGCATTTGCCTTGATTCTCCAATCACTACCACTGATATACTCTTCCACACTTTGAGTGCAATCTACAAAAGTTGTCCTCTCTTCTAATGTTCCCTCTCTTTGCATTTTATGCAAGAATCTATAATTCATAAAGCTTTTCATCACTTCAAAATCCCCCCATTCAAAGAGTTGTTTTTCGATACAGTCTTGAATTTCTTCAACATTTTGAAGCTTTTGCCCCTTTATTTGACTTAAAACTCCTTCAAATACTTCTGTCCTATAATCTTTTCCCACACTCTTATAAGCTCTTTTAATTGCATCTTGAATCTTATGGGGCATAAATTTTTCAACTCCCCCATCTCTTTTATAAATAAATTCCATTTTTTTCTCCATTTTTGTTTTTTATTAGGCCTCAATTTTAGATTATTTTTTTAAAAATCTGGGTGTTATTTTTATATTTTTTAAGTCTTATTTTTGTAATTTTTTTTTATTTTTTTTAATGATTTCTTAGTGTTTTATTTTTTTAAAATTATTTTAAAACCCCTTAATTTAGAAGATGAAACTCCATAAATTAATATTTAGCATTTAATATTTTAGAGTGCTAAAAAAGAATATCTAAGTGCCATTTATATAGAAATATCTTATATTCCTTTATTCTTAAATTCTTTTTATTTTCTGCGATAATTTTTACCATATTGCTTTAATAAAATCTTTTTAAGACCTCTGATACTCACAATGTATAATTTCAAAAAAGTCCCTAACACTTTTTTATGACTTAAATATTGATAACTAAACCTACTGGGGTTTCTTTCATAGAAGCTTGAATTTTTTGATAACCATCTCAATTTTAAAAATACCATCTTGCTAGTATTTCTAAAATATGCTTCACCAAATAAAAAAAATATCTTCAAACAACTAAAACACAAAAACTAATAAAAATTTTTAACAAGTCGCTTCTTGATATAAACTCAATAAGAGCTTGTATCTCAAAAACATTTTATCTAGGCCTAAAATTATTATCTCTAGGCATTGAGCATAAAAAACAAAGATATCATCACTTGGTATATGTAAGGATGCTAAAAGAAGGCCTTGAAGCATATGCCCCAAACTTCCCTCAAATAAAATTCCTAAATGAGGATTTTGTGCTCCTTGCTTGGCGATTAAGCCAAAAATACGATCCACTAATATAAACAATTCTTTTTTATTTCTAGCACCTTCTTTTAAGATATTAATGATTTCTTGGTGATAAGAATCTGCTATTTGGATGTTTTTATCAAAAGATTTCATTTTGCTATGTTGCATCAATCCCTTGATTACTTTTATGCTTTCTTCTTTATAAATCTTTTTTAATCTAATCTCCTCTACTTCTACAGACCTAGCACCCTCGATATAAGCTCCACTTCCAAGATTTAAAACCTCTTTAGGGTTAAAGATTCTAATGGCTTCAACTATATTTTGCAAAGAAAGCAAAAAAACAGAATCACTAAAAACAGTTTGCTTTTTATTCCCTCTTACTTGTATTGCATTTTCTGGTATTTTAACCTCTTCATCTCCATAAAAAGACTTTTTAGCGTGTTTGCTCTTTCCTTTTATATAGGCACAATCTATACCACAAAGCAAAATTCTATCACTCAAATACATTGCAAGAGCCACTCCTGCATTACCAACAAAAGGAGCGCTAAAATCAAGTGGTTTGATCTCCTCAAATAAATAACTTGCGCTACTACCTCCGCGCAAAAATAAGAATTTTTCCTTAGCAAGACTTAATGCTTTTGGATTTACCATATTTCCACACAACAAAGGAGTATCCCCCAAAGGAGCATCTCTTAAAACATCTGCTAAGTAATCAATTCTTTCAATTTCAATTTGAAAATCCACCTTAATTCCAAAGTTTTTTAATGGTTTTAGAGCAGTTCCACAAGAAAAAATCAACATCTTTTCTTGATTTTTTTTGATAAATGGCAACAAGTCATCTAAACTTGCCCCATTACCCACAACACATATTGGTGCTTCTATCTTCTTTTTTTGCAAAAGTATTGGAATTTCTTTGTTACAAAGGGTATTAACAAAACCTATGATTTCATCTTCAAAACTACCCCAACCTCTTTTATTTGCACTATATTCTTGCATGATACAAGATTGAATTTCTTGTACCTTCTTGCTAGAATACATCTGCAACTCACAAAGCAAAAAGTTACTGGTAATTTTTCTTGAAGCAAAAAAATTACGAATAAATTTTTTATTTACCACGTCTTTTACAAAAATATAACAAGACTTATTAGACACATTCTCAAAAAGTTTTTCAAAATCTAAAAAATAACAGCTAATCCTAAATAAGTCGATATCTTCTTCAAATATCAAAAGTGAGTGAAAAAATACTCCCTCATCTATTAAAAATTGCAAGAATAATCCACCAAAAAGACCATATAAAACAGAGGTTGGCATAAATTTTGGATGAAGATGATACTCCTTAACCCCCTTATGTTTTTTCAAAATTTCAATCATCTCATTTACGACAAAACCTGTAATTGGGAGTTTTTCTGTGTCAATAGAACTTAAAAAAACCTCATTGCTATGAATCTTCCAACGATGATTTTTAAGAGGTGATGTAGAAATTTCAAGATGCGTTTCTATCATTACAGATTGCTGATTGAATATGGGATAAATTTTTTGTTTAGTCTTTAGATTAATAATATTAATCCCAGCGGTATCAAAAACTAAATTATAAGAAGTTGGAGGCTTTTTTAATTCCTCAAATAATCCTATAGAGCTCTGTCTAAAAAACTCCATATTCTTAACAAAACAAGATGAAATAAAACCCTGAATCTGTTCTTGGGTTCCCTTTGTGAGTATTTCAAGAAGTTTCATTTAAAAAATCCCTCCCAAAAAGGAGGGTTTTAGTATTTTATTTTAAAGCTTCTTTAGCAATTGCTACAACTTTATTAAATGCACCTAAATCATTCATTGCCATATCAGCAAGAACTTTTCTATCAAGATCCACATTTGCAAGCTTTAATCCGTGCATAAACTTAGAATAACTAATTTCATTCATTCTACATGCAGCATTAATTCTTACAATCCATAGGCTTCTAAAATCTCTTTTCTTTTGCTTTCTATCACGGAAAGCATAATACATGCTTCTTTCAAGTTGCTCTTTTGCTTTTCTAAAGTGTTTTCTTCTACCACTATAAAACCCTCTAGCAAGCTTTAAAATCTTTTTATGACGTCTTCTTCTTACAATACCTGTTTTTACTCTCATTTTATTTCTCCTTGACCTAAATAAGGTGTAGTCTTTTGACTAATCTTTCCCTCAAGTTGAGGGGAGCCTATTACTTTACAACTATGCTTGACAAAGCAAGTTTTTAACCGAATCAATATTTGCACTATGAACATAGTGAGGTGATCTAAGATTTGCTTTTCTCTTAGGGCTCTTTTTTGTCAAGATATGACTTCTAAAAGCACTACCGCGTTTTACAAGATTCTTTTTAATCTTGAATCTCTTAGCCGCACCACGATTTGTCTTCATCTTTGGCATTGTTCTACTCCTTTCATAAGATTAATTATTTTGATTTTTTATGATCCTGCTTTTTTGGAACAAAAAGCCAAACTGCATAACGCCCCTCTACCTTTGGCTCTTTCTCAGGTGTAGCAATATCCTCAATCATAGCACACACCCTATGTAAAACATCTACACCAGCTTGAGGATCAGTTGCTTCTCTTCCTCTCAAAATCACTTTAAATTTTACATGCTTTTGATCTGCAATAAACTCTCTTGCATGCTTCACTTTATAATTAATATCATTTTGAGCAATTTGTGTAGAGAGCTTAATTTCTTTTATCTCAATTTGTTTTTGTTTTTTCTTTGCTTCTTTTTGTTTCTTTTCAAGCTGGTAGCGGTATTTACCATAATCCATAATTTTACAAACTGGTGGATTAGCACTTGAAGAGATTAATACTAAATCCAATCCCTTGGAATTTGCAATTTTTTGAGCTTCTTCAGATGAGATGATTCCATATACTTCACCATCATCACCCACACATCTTACTTCCTTAAAATTTATATCCCTATTTAATAAAATTTCTTCCTTACTCAAAAACTAACCTCTTTCATTTTATTTTCCACCATTTTTAAGAACTCTTCCTCCTGCATCTCATATTGCGCCTTCTCCCTACGATCTCTAATTGCTAAAGTTTTACTTTGCAATTCTTTATCTCCAATTACCAAGATCATAGGAACGCGTTGCTTCTCTGCATTCCGTATCTTTTTGCTTAAAGTTTCATTTTTATCCATAATTTCTGCATAAGCACCAAGAGCTATGATCTTTTCTCGCAAACTTTGCACATAAGATAGATGCGTATCATTTATCGGTATCAATATGATTTGAGTTGGTGCTATGAAGAAAGGAAATTCTCCACCAAAATGCTCTGTAAGTATAGCAGTAAATCTCTCAAATGAACCTAAAATTGCACGATGAATCATCACAGGTTGTTTTGCACTATTATTTTCATCTACATATTCAAGTGAAAAACGATCTGGCAAATTCATATCAATTTGTATCGTTCCACACTGCCATTTTCTACCGATTGCATCTGTGATTTTTATATCAATCTTAGGTCCATAAAAAGCTCCCCCACCCTCATCTATTTTATAGTCTATATGATGCTCTTGTAATGCCTCTTGTAAGGATTTAGTGGCAAGTTCCCAAACACTATCTTCACCAATTGATTTTTGAGGTCTTGTTGCAAGCTCCATCTCATAGCTAAAACCAAAAGCCTGCATAATTTTATCTGTAAAAGCAATAATATTACTCACTTCTGCCTTAATTTGTTCAGGTCGGCAGAAAATATGCGCATCATCTTGTGTAAATTCCCTTACACGCAAAAGCCCGTGTAGTACGCCACTTTTTTCATGTCGATGAACAACACCATATTCATAGAATCTTAAAGGCAAATCACGATAACTTCTAATGGAGCTTTGATAAACTTTAATATGTCCCACACAATTCATAGGCTTAATTCCATACTCTACCTCATCAATTGTTGTGAAATACATATTTTCACCATAGTTATCATAATGACCACTCACTTTCCAAACACTACTCTTTAAAAGTTCAGGTCCTCTTACAGGTTCATAATCTCTAATCATCAGAGCTTTTGTCAGGAGTTCTTCAATTCTACGGCGTAGTCTTGCCCCCTTTGGTAGCCATATAGGAAGCCCAGCACCCACTTCCTCATCAAATGTAAAGAGTCCCATTTCAACTGCTATTTTTCTATGATCGCGCTTTTTAGCTTCTTCAATTTGGTGGATATAGGCATCTAAAGTCTGTTTATCTGCAAATGCAATACCATAGATTCTGATAAGCATTTCAGCCTTTTCATCTCCGCCAAGATAGGCTCCAGCAAGTTTTGTAAGCTTAAAGCTATGTAAAAATTTAGTATTAGGAAGATGGGGTCCTCTACACAAGTCCTCAAAATCACCTTGAGAATAGATTCCAAAACTATCTCCCTCTATCCTACTCATTACCGCTTGCTTTAATTCATCATCTCTAAATTTTTCTAAAGCTTCTGCTCTACTCATAACTGATTTATTGATAGGGAGTTTTCTTTTTGCAATTTCTTTCATTCTTTTTTCAATAGAAACTAAATCTTCCTCTCCTATCTTTTGACTTGTCTTAAAGTCATAATAAAATCCCTCATCCACCACAGGGCCTACAAAAAATTTTGCATCAGGATATAGTTCCTTTATAGCATGAGCCATCAAATGCGCACAGGAATGCCTAATGATAGAGAGAGCATCTGCAGAGTTATCAAAATGAATTTCTTGGCCACTTAAATTCCTCTCTTGAGCAGTCTGTAGATCAAAAACTTCTGATTGTATTTTTATGCCTATAACATCTGACATTTATCCTACCTTAAAAAATAATGCCCGCAATTGTAACACAAAAACTCTCTTACACAAAGAAAATACCCTATCCTACTTTATTATCTTCTATTTTCTCATTTTCTAAAAGCTTTAAAATCCTTTCTTCATCAAACATATCCTGATCCATACGATCCAAAAATTCTTGAGGAATTACTTTTTTATAATCTTTTATCGGGATCAAATTATTTAACTCACGCTGCCTTCTAGTCTTTAAATAAGGAAAATGCCAGGTGCTTAATTTCGCATCATAATACTTATATTTAAAAGGGATTTTTAGAAGCTCCCAATAAACAATCTTATTATCTTTTTCACTTATAATAACATCCTTAAAATATAGCCCCTTATTACAAATTAGCCAATGATCTTTTGGATCAAAGACTGGGGAATCTCCATCAATATAAACCTTAGAATCTATTAGATGAAGATTAATCCTAAAATAAAACACCACTTCATCATCATCTTTTACTAGATAAAAACTCTTTTTTAATTTTTCCGCATCATAGATCTGATCTGCATCAATTTTTATCAGCCAATCTCCTTGAGGAATAAAACTTAATGCAAAATTATAATAATCGCTTAAACTTTTTTTAGATTGCCTTTCTTCTTTGGTGCAATTTACGCTTGCAACCTCATGAGGATAAAAAGCACAAATAAAACCTGTGTTTTTTTCACAAAAATCCTCAATAATGCTTTTACTCCTATCAGTACATCCACTATAAACAATAATACCTCTAGAAATAGCAGGGATAATAGAATCTAAACTCTGCTTTAATGTTTTTTCTTCATTGTATACACGAATAAATGCCCAAGGATTTAATGCACCCTCTACATAAGACCGCTTATATACCCTTCTTGCTATCTTTTTGCAAAATCTAAATATTCCTCCTATCATATCTGCATTTAATCTCCAACAACATCATATTATTGTTCTAACTCATTGCTCTATCTCTTGTTTTTATTTTGTCACAATAAACCTTTATTTTTCCTTTGTCTTGTTTTTAAATCAACAATAGCAACATTTGATATAATATGAAACCCTTTGAAATTACAAAGGAAGTTTTACTAAATAACTATCAAATAGTGCGATACACTAAAAGCTAAGGAGACAATTATGTTTGAACTAAGAAAATTACCTTATGAAAAAGACTCTATGCAAGATTTTTTAAGCGCGGTTACTTTTGACTATCATTATGGAAAACATCATCAAACTTATGTAAATAATCTCAATAATCTTATTAAAGATACAGAGTTTGCAAATAGTGATCTTTTTGAAATCATTACAAAATCAAGTGGTGGTCTTTTTAATAATGCTGCTCAAGTTTATAATCACGATTTTTACTGGGATTGTATCACTCCAAAATCTAGCGAAATGAGTGCAGATTTATCCAATGCATTAAAAGAAAATTTTGGTTCTTTAGAAGCATTTAAAGAAAAGTTTTTATCAAGTGCAACTACACTATTTGGTTCTGGCTGGTGTTGGCTTGTTTTCAACTTAGAAAATCAAAAGCTTGAAATTGTTCAAACAAGCAATGCGCAAACTCCAATTGTAGATAATAAAGTTCCTTTATTAGTGGTGGATGTTTGGGAGCATGCTTACTATATTGATTTTAAAAATACACGCCCTAATTACCTAGAAAAATTCTACAGTCATATCAACTGGGATTTTGTATCTCAAGCTTATGAGTGGGCAAAAAAAGAGGGAATGGATTCTGTAAAATTTTATATTAATGAATTTGTAAGAGGATCACATAAGTAATTTTATTTGCTTAGTTGCATATACAATCATTATAATTATGCTTTTATTTTATAAAATGGATGGGCTTGGTTGTATATGCAAGATAAAAGTTATAAGATATCACTCACAAAGAAAAAAAGTTTTAAGACAGCTTTGTTCCTCATAGCAGGAACCACAGTTTTGGGTAGCACGATTATTGCACCATCTCTCCCAGAACTCCAAAGACATTTTCTCTACATAGGCTCTTCAGTTGAGCTACTCTCAAGATTAATCTTAACATTACCAGCACTTTTTATCTTACTTTTTTCCCCACTAGCTGGATTTTTGTATGAGAAATTTTCAAGACTTAAGATTATATATCCTGCACTCATTACTTGGTCAATAGCTGGGGGTTGTGGTTTTCTCCTTGATAATATTTACTTGCTTTTAATCTCAAGAGCAATTCTTGGCATTGCTACTGCATTTTTAATGACAGGTGTTGGAATCTTGTTATCTGATTATTATAAGGGAGAAGAAAGAGAAAAAGCTTTAGCAATGCAATTCTTTTTTATGGCTTTTAGTGGAGCGGTTTTTTTAATCTTGGGGGGCTATCTTGCAAATCTTGACTGGCGCTATCCTTTTTTAGTCTATCTTCTTGGTTTTTTGATTTTTATTTTTGCAAAGGTACAGCTCTTTGAGCCAGATAAGATTCAAAGCAATCCATCAAAGGATCAAAAAAACAGTTTTAATTTCAATAAATTTATTTTTGTATATGCTTTGAGTATTATTTCTATGGGGTGTTTTTACATTGCTCCAACACAATTGTCATTTTTTATGATACACCACCTGCAAATACAACAATCTAGTATCGGCATTTCAATGGCTATTGCCTCAATTGCTATGGCAATCAGTTCTTTTTATTATCAAAAACTACATAAAACCTTTAGTATCTATGAGATTTTTTTTATTGCTCTCAGTCTTTTGGGAGGAGGATTTGCAGTTATAGGGCTATTACACAATTACTTTAGTATTCTGCTTGGTTTTTTATTACTTGGATTAAGCTTAGGACTACTAAATGTAAATAATAGCACTTGGCTTTTTAGTCTAGCTGAAGAAAAAGAAAGGCCAAGAGCCTATGGTTTTTTAACAAGTTCAATGTTTGCTGGACAATTCATTTCTCCACTCATCACCCAAACAATTGTATATCACATAGGACTTGTTGAGATGATAGGGATTGTTGCTATATTTGTTTATTTTATTGGTTTTATATTTTTATACTTAAGCAAAAAAAGGAAGGGTAATGCAAGATAAGCTTTTTTCAAAGGAGCAGAGCAAACAATTTGAGTTTGACGATAAGGTTGCAAGTGTTTTTGATGATATGCTGGTTCGTTCCATACCATTTTATAACATTGCATCAGATTTAAGCATAGATTTTATTTTAAAACATATTCAAACTATCCAAACACCTGTTATATATGACCTAGGTAGCTCTACAGGCAATTTCCTCATTAACTTGGCTCAAAAAATCCAAAGAAGCGCCTTACTTTTTGGAATTGATAGCTCCAAAGCTATGATAGAAAGATCTATGCAAAAATCCTTAGCCTACAATCTCTCAATTAATTTTAAAAATGCGGATTTTTTAGAATATGCTTTTAGAGATGCTGATGTGGTTGTTGCGCATTACACGATTCAATTTATACGCCCTTTGCAAAGAGAGAAACTAATCAAAAAAATTTTTGATTCTCTAAAATCAGATGGAATCTTTATTATGAGTGAAAAGATGACAAGTTTTGACAAGCAGTTAGATAGGCAAATGATTGAGCGTTATCATCAATTTAAATATGAACAAGGTTATAGTAAAAATGAAATTACTCACAAAAGAGAAGCATTAGAAAATGTTCTTATCCCCTATAGCTTGGATGAAAACTTACAAATGCTAAAAAATGCAGGGTTTAAAACCAGCGAAGTTCTTTTTAAATGGGTGAATTTTGGCACAATTATCGCCAAAAAAACTTAGACTTCTATTGTTTGATCAATTTTTAGACCAAATCCACCCAGTGCATTGTATTCTTTGTTTGAATTACTGATAAGATTAAAGGTATCCACCCCTAGTCGCTTTAGAATCTGAGCACCTACACCAAATTTTTTTACAAGCTCATTGTTAGAATCATTATCTTGTAAAAAGATTAAGTACCCACCATCTTGATCCAGCTTCTTAATAGATTTTAATAATAAATTATAGGTTTCTTGATTAGTGAGGAGTTCATAATCATACTTTATAAGATGAAATTTTACCAATGGAGGATTTTTTGTTTTTTTACCAAATTCAAAAACAAAATGGTTGCGACTTAAATGATCACTAAAGATGTATTTTGTAACATTAAAATCTAATACTTTCCCCTCCTCCTTAGAAACAAGATTTAATAAATTCTCATTTTGCATACGATAAGCAACCAAATCTGATACATACAGAATTTTTAATTGATGCTTTTTAGCAAAATCAAGTAAGAATTTATCCCCCCTCCTTGCCATTGAGCCATCTTCTTTCATAATCTCACAAATTACAGCTACAGGCTTTAATCCCGCAATCTTACACAAATCCACACTAGCTTCGGTATGCCCTGTTCTTACTAAGACACCCCCTTCTTTTGCAACAAGGGGGAAAATATGCCCAGGCCTAACAAAATCATTAGGAAGTGCATTATCCTTACACATTAATTGAATGGTCATATCTCTCTCAAAAGCAGAAATTCCTGTTTTTGCTTCTCTGGCATCTACAGAAATAGTAAAAGCTGTTTCGTGATTAGAATTATTTTTTGCCACCATAGGAGGTAAATCTAGCCTATTGGCTAATTCTTGCGTAATTGATACACAAATTAAACCTCTAGCTTCTTGAGCCATAAAATTGATCTTCTCGGGGGTGCTAAAAATACCAGCTAAAACTAAATCCCCCTCATTTTCCCTATCTTCATCATCCATCACGATAATGATTTCACCATTCCTATAAGCATCAATTGCCTCTTTTACTCTATCAATATCTACCATAAAATTCCTCACAAAAAACCTAATAAAAACTACCAAAAATTATACAATAGCATTTTTAACTTCATTTCTATTGACAAATAGAATAAAAAACAATATAATACGGCTTCCAAAAATGTTTTACAAATGTTTTTTAGATATTGGGGTATCGCCAAGCGGTAAGGCAGCTGGTTTTGGTCCAGCCATTCAGAGGTTCGAATCCTTTTACCCCAGCCAAATACTTGGAAAATTATCGCGGGATAGAGCAGTCCGGTAGCTCGTTGGGCTCATAACCCAAAGGTCGGTGGTTCAAATCCACCTCCCGCAACCATCACTTCATTTGTTCAATCTTTCCCTTATTAAAATGGTATATTTTGTCTGCAAGTTCTATGGTGCTTGGTCTATGTGCTATTAGAATAACGATTTTATTTTTAGCAATTCTTGCAATCGTATTTTTTATTGATTCTTCTGTTTTGCTATCAAGAGCAGAAGTAGCCTCATCTAAAATCAAAATCTGAGAATTTTTATAAATTGCCCTTGCTATAGCAATTCTCTGTCTTTGACCACCACTAAGATTTGATCCAAATTCATCTAAAATTGTATAGATTCCATCTTTAAGTTTTTCTACAAAATCAAGTGCATCTGCTTGTCTTAGTGCCTCTATTGCTCTTTCTTCATTGACTTCACATCCATAGGTAACATTGGCCAACACACTATCATTAAAAATAAAAATTCTTTGAGTTACAATTGCAATCTTATCACGGATACTACGCTGTGTAAAGTCTTTTATATCTTTTTGATTCAAGCAGATTCTACCTTCAGTACAATCATAAAGTCTTAAAATCATATTGACTAAACTGCTTTTTCCTCCTCCGCTCTCTCCCACAAAGGCTACAATATCATTTATTTTTAATTCCATATTGATATTTTTCAAAGCAACTTTAGCGCCATAAGAAAGGCTAACATTTTGAATCTCTAAGCTTTGAATATCTTCTTTAAAGTCTAATTCTCCATCTTTGATTAATGGCTTACGATTTAAGATTTCAAAAATTCTATCACTAGCAACAATAGCTTCTTGAGACACAGAGAAAATATTGACTAATTTTTTAATTGGTGTATAAAGCATAAAAAGTGCTGTCATAAAAGCAAAGAAATTTCCCGATTCTAGCTTTCCTTCAATAACCTCACTTCCACCTAAAAAAATAATCAATCCAATAGCAATTGCCCCCAAAAACTCCATAACCGGGCTATTGACTTGACCTAAAAATGCACTCTTTAATCCTAATTTAAAAAAATGTTCATTTTGTTTTGAAAAACTCTCTAGCTCAATTTTTTCTGCATTATTTGCTTTAATCAATTCAATATTATTAAAAATTTCAGCAAGTCTAGAAGTAATATCAGAGTTTTTTTCTTGATTTTTTCTTGCAACCTGCTTTATTTTCCTAATAATCTTACTCAAAGGATAAACTGCAAGAGGCATAATCACTAGTCCAATTACTGCAAGCTTTGGACTCATATAAACCACTACAGTCATTAAAGATATAATTGTGAGCAATTCTTGTATCACCTGTGCAAAATAATTTGACACACTCATTCTAATAATGGCTATATCATTAGTAATTCTTGAGATAAGCTCACCATTTCTCATACAATTAAAAAAGTTCATCTCCATCTCAAGCATTTTATCTAGCATCTGATTGCGGATTCTTTTAACAATATCTAACCCAATATAATTCATAAAATAAGTCTGTAGAAGCATTCCAACACCCTTACCAAGAAAGGCAAGAATAATCAAAATGGGGATTAAAACAAGCATTAAAGAATCTTTTTTGATGAAAATATCTTCAAGTGCAGGTTTAACCAGATATGCTGTCCAAGCATTACACGAACTACTAAGAATTGCGCCTATCATCGCAATCGCAAAAAATAACTTGTATTCCTTGATATAAACCCAAAAACGCGTATAGAATTTTTTCATTCTACTACTTCAAAACCACTATCCAAAATTGCTTCTTTAATCTGCTCTCTTGAGAGACTTGCATCACCAACCACCTTTACCTTCCCCTCTCTTAGCTTTACCTCAATAAACTCCACTCCATCAATCTCACCTATAAACTTTTCAATCTTATCAACACAGCTTTCACACTGCATACCATTTACCTTAAACTCTAATTCCATTTTTTACTCCTTTAATTTTAAAAAATCTAAAAAAATATAATCTTTGAGCATTTAAAACCACACAAATACTACTACAACTCATTGCAAAAGCTGCAATCATAGGATTTAGTGTTAGATTAAACTTATATCCAATCCCACAAGCAAAAACGATTGCAATAATATTATAAAAAAATGCGAAAAATAAATTTTCTTTTATATTTTTTATCACAGCTTTGCTTAATTTTATAGAATTTACAACATTTAAAATGTCATTATTAAGCAATACAATATCTGATTTATCCTTACTCAAATCACTCCCCCCACCCATACTTAAGGAAATATCTGAAAGAGATAAAGCTGGAGCATCATTTAAACCATCACCAACCATCATTACTTTATATCCCTGATTTTTTAGATTCTTTACAAATTCAAGCTTATCTTCTGGCTTTAAATTAGAAAAAAACTTGCTAATCCCAAGTTTTTGTGCCACATCTTCTACTGCACCCTTATCATCCCCACTTAATATAAAAATTTCTTTTTTTAGTTTTTTAAGGGCATCTATACATTCCTTTGCTTCCTCTTTAATCTTATCTTGAAGATAAATTATGCCAAGCTCTTGTTTTTTATCCTGCACTATTTCATACAGACAAACTGCAATCTTTTTAGACAATTCATCTTGCTTTTTTAAAGGATATTGTGTAATTTCATATTGCCTAGAATCTATAGTTGCCTTAATACCCCTCCCTACAATATTTTGATAATCACTTGCTACTCTTAGAGATATCTTTTCCTTTTTAGCAAACCCTAAAATTGCTTTAGCAATTGGATGATTACTTCCCATCTCAATACTTGCCATCAACCCTAATATATACTCTTTAGAAAGGCTTGAAAGACTCTGTATTTTAATAACTTCAAAATTTCCTTCTGTTAATGTTCCTGTCTTATCAAAAATAATACAATCAATCTTGTGAGCATTCTCTAGTATCTCTGCATTTTTAAACAAAATAGAATTTTGCATTCCCCTAATACTTCCTACTAAAATTGCCATTGGTGTTGCTAAGCCTAATGCACAAGGGCAAGATACCACCAAAACACTAACAAAAATCTCTAAAGCAAAAGAAAAATCCTTATGATTGAGCCACCAAAATAAACTTGATAAAAGAGCAATAGCAATGACAAGAGGTACAAAAAACCCAGAAATTTTATCTGCAATTCTTGCAATTGGAGCTTTTGTGCTTTGAGCTTCTTTGACTAGGTTTAAAATTTGAGAGATCGTACTTTGTGTGTAGATTTTTTCAACACGCATTTCAACCATTTGCTCTAAATTGATACTTCCACCAAAAATATTTTCTCCAACTTTTTTAACAATAGGCAAACTTTCACCACTCAACATCGACTCATCAAAGCTTGTCATCCCCTTTGTAATCACACCATCAACGGGCACAAAATCTCCTGGCAATACTCTTACAAAATCCCCCTCTACTAGCTCTCTTATCTCTACTTCTTTATATTCACCATTTTGTAACTTTAAAGCTTTTTGTTTATAAAAATCCAATGCAATATCTAAAGACTTTAAAACCTTCTCTTTAGAATACTTCTCAATCATCTTGCCTAACAAAACAAAAGTTAAAATCAAGCAAGTGCTCTCAAAATATAATTCCTGTTTTGCCAAAAACTTATAATCAAAAAAAAGATTAAGATAAACCACAAAACTATAAAGAAATGATGAACCACTGCCAATTGCAATAAGAGTATCCATATTTGGCATTTTATTTAAAAGGGCTTTAAAACCTTTGAAATAAAAATTTCGACCCAGATGCATCACAATTAAAGTAAAAAAACATTGCAAAGAAGAATTTATCTTCAAATCGCGTAAAAAATCTGGCAAAATATTTGGGTAAAGCATCCCTAACATTCCAATATACACGACAAAAATACTAAAGATAAATGCTAGAAAAACTCTAATATTTAGGGTAAGAACTTGATTTTCTAGGTAGTCAAAGTAGCTTTCTTTTTTTATTTTTTTATCAAAATCTACCCTATAACCCAACTTATCAATAAAGGCAAAAATCTCTTCTAGGGCAATCTCTTTTTCATCAAATTCTATGGTGGCTAGGGATTGCACTAAATTAACTTCAATTTTTTTTACCCCTCTTTTTCTCCCTAATGCCCTCTCAATTCCAGAAGAACAAGCCGAGCAATTCATACCCCCAATAGAAAAAGTTTTTTTTATCATGTGATATAACTAAATCTTTTTAAAATAAATCTTTCCAAAAATTACAAAGATTCCACGAATAAGCCCATATAAAACATACGCAGTCATTAAACCACCAATTACCTCTTGAGGTTTTAGATAGGCTCCAGATAATACAATCAAAATTAAAACAAATGTTTTAAGATTCCATTTCATTTTTTTAAAACTAGGATAACGGATATGACTTACCATCAAAATCCCAACAATAAAAGCCAACAATAAAAGCAAATAGCCTAACTCTAAATCCTTAAGAATCATATACTTCAGATCAATCAAAATCCAAAGCACCACCATAGCAGCTGCACTAGGAATAGGCAATCCAACAAAAGATCCTGGTTCGGTATTTGCAACCCCTACATTAAATCTTGCCAATCTTATAGCGCCAAAAATTACAAACATAGCACTTACAACAACACCATATTTTCCGTAAGAGCAACCTGTATAAAAATATAAAAGTATTGCAGGAGCAACACCAAATGCAACAACATCAGCCAAAGAATCAAACTCAACCCCAAACTTACTTGAAGTATTCGTCAATCGCGCAACACGACCATCTAGTCCATCTAAAATCATTGAAACTAGAATCAGCCAACAAGCAAACTCAAAATTCCCTTTTGATGCAAAAACTATACTAACAATACCTAAAAAAATACTGCCTGCCGTAAAAAGATTGGGTAATAAATAAAGAGGGTTTATATTCATTTTCTATATCCTAAAAGTGTTTCTCCGCTTTTTACAATATCTCCGATATTTATCTTCAAATCCACTGCTTCTGGATTAAACTTTAGCCTTAAGGTTCCTGCTTTACAAAATCCTATTCTCTCACCCATTTTCCAATCGATAAGCGAATAAAATCTTGCAGGAAAAATTTCTGAAACCACTTCCATACTAAAACCCTCACCCTCAAGCCTAATTCTAGCATTTAATTCTTCTTTTGCTCGGTTATCAGATAAATATAATTTCAATCCATTAGTTACATCTATCTTCATTCCACCTTCATAATCAAAAGGCGCTCTCAATAATCCCACATCCAATAAACCAATTTTAAAGGTAAGTAAAACCTGATTATCAAGATACTCTATGTTTTCGATTCTGCCATCACAAGGGGATAAAAAAACATCTTTTAGTCGTTCTTTTGAAAACCTCTCGGGGTTTCTAAAAATATAAACCCAAAAGATCAGACAAACTGAAGTAAAATAAAATAATAAAGAAAAATCAAAGAGAAAAAACACACCACAAAGAAAAAGTAGAGTAATAAACCCCGCTAACCCCTCCTTAGCTGGAGCTTGTGTATGTGTATTTATCATCTTTACACCTCTTCTCGATTAATCAACCTCGTCTCAAGATTTCTTTCTTTTTCAAACTCTTGAACAATCTCTCTCACCCTAGCACCATCAATTACTTCTTTATCAAGAAGCTCTTCTACCATTTTTTCTACTGCCTCTTTATAATCTGTCAATGTCTGCTTTACTTCATTATAGCGATCATTAAGAGTTTTCTTAATAAATTCATCCATTTTTTCGGCAATTTTTTCACTAAATTCTCTTGAACTCCCCAAACCTCCTCCAAGGAATGCATTTCTTGGTTTTTCTAAAACCATTAACCCACTCACATCCGTCATACCATAGAAGCTCACCATAGACTTAAGGATATCTGTCGCCCTCTCTAAGTCATTGCTAGCACCTGTAGAAATTTCCCCTAAGAATACTTCCTCTGCAGCCCTACCACCTAATAAAACATCAATTTTTGCAATTAGCTCATGCTTTTGAATCAAATATTTATTTTCTTCTGGTGTATTTAAAGTGTAACCTAGAGCAGCCATTCCACGAGGAATAATTGAAACCTTATTTACACGATCTGAACCCTTGGTCATTTCTGAAATTATTGCATGCCCACTCTCATGATAAGCTACAATCTTTTTTTCTTTTGGAGAAATTCTACGAGATTTCTTCTCCAACCCTGCAATGCCCCTCTCAACAGCCTCTTTAAGATTTTTTTGAGAAACTTCTTTTTGATTTGCTCTACCTGCTAAGAGTGCTGCCTCATTAATAATGTTTGCTAAATCCGCCCCAGCTAAACCTGCAGTTAATTTTGCTATTTCTTGCAAATCCACATCTGTAGCAAGTTTTACAGATTTTATATGAACCTTTAAAATTTCTATTCTTCCATTAAAATCTGGCTTATCAACCAACACTTGCCTATCAAATCTTCCTGGTCTTAATAACGCCGGATCTAAAACTTCTGGTCTATTTGTTGCAGCTAAAACAATCACAGGAGCACTATCTGAACCAAAGCCATCCATCTCTGCTAATAACTGATTGAGTGTTTGCTCTCTCTCATCATTTCCACTAATCATTCCACCAGCTGCACGAGATTTTCCAATTGCATCGATTTCATCAATAAAAATGATACTTGGTGCTTCTTTTTTTGCCATCTCAAACAGATCTCTTACTCTACTTGCACCAAGTCCAACAAACATTTCAATAAAACTACTTCCACTCATAGAAAAAAATGGAACATTAGCTTCCCCTGCAACTGCCTTAGCAAGCAAGGTTTTTCCTGTCCCCGGAGGTCCTACCAATAAAACACCTTTTGGAATCCTTGCACCAATTGAGGCATAGCGATTTGGATATTTCAAAAAATCAACAATCTCCACAACCTCTTCTTTTGCCTCTTCATTTCCTGCCATATCCACAAATTTTACTTTTGGTTTTTCGGCATTAACAAGTTTTTTAGAACTTCCCATACCAAAAATACCACCACCCATATTCTTCTGCATTCTAGAGGTGATTAAAATCCACAAACCAATAATAATTAAAAATGGAACTAGCCAACCTAGCATATCTGTGAAAAAGTTCGTTTCACTAAAACCACTATAGGTGATGTTTTTTTCATCAAGCAATGGAACCAAAGAAGCATCTTGAACTTTCTTAGCAATATAATAAATTTTTTGCCCACCATTATTACTAATTGCTCTGATTGTTGTTTGCCCAATACTTACTGAATTAATCTCATTATTTTTTATCAACTGCTTAAGTTGATAATAATCAATCTCCCTAGTAACACTTCCGCTCAATCTACCTAATAAGCCACCCTCATCAATATTTGTAACTTTTGCCAAGATAAGCGCCAAAATTGCAAAAATTATAAAAAATAATAATGGATTTTGTTTTTTTGGTTTTTTATTATTGCTATTATTTTTATTCTGCATTAACCTACCTTTTAATCATTTTTAAAGCAACCCAATCCTCTTTGTGTAACATCTCACACAATTCAAAGTCCTTAAACTTTTTTATCACATCATCTTTATAATTTTCTAAGATTCCAGAAAGAATAACTAAACTACCTTTCTTAGTTGCATTACAGAAACTATTATATAACATTTTGATAATATCTGCCAAAATATTCGCAACTACAACATCATATTCTTCTCCCTTATAATTACCTTGGAAACTACCTTCCCAAATCTTATCAATCTTTTCGTGATTGAGAGCAAAATTCTTTTTACTCTCTTCTACTGCTAAAGAATCTACATCACACATATGAACAAGAGCACCTTTTTTCTTAGCCACCAAAGATAAGATACCACTTCCACAACCCACATCTAAAACACGCTTATCTTGTAAATCAATTTTTGAAAGTAATTCCACACACATAGAAGTTGTAGCGTGGTGACCTGAACCAAAAGCAAGGGCTGGATCTATCATTATGCTTTGAAGACTTGTAGGATTTTCATACCAACTTGGATGAATATAAAACTCTCCGCATACAATAGGTTTTATAGCTTTTTTATAATTTTCTATCCAATCTTGATTAGCCCTTTTTTCAATCTTGTAGGCAAAACCTATCTTCTCATCTAAGCGATGAGCTAAATTATCTGAAAAGTCTTTAAAATTTTGGATTAAAGAAGCCGGATCATCTTCCATTCTAATCACAAAACAGCTATTTTTTAGATTGTCTTTTGAGGTGTTATAAAATACCCAATCAGAAGAGATCTTTGCATCAATCTCCTCTATAGCTTCTTGGGTAACTTCAAGAGCAAAATCAGTAAAAAGTTCAAAGTACGAGCTTGGGATTAAAGAAAGCTCAAAAAAATAATCAGTCATTTAATCCTAAAACTGCTTCTAATTTTTCTTTAAGAACCTGAGGAGTAAATGGCTTCACAATATAATTATTTACCCCAGCCTTTAATGCAGTGATCACCTCTATCTTACCACCCTCTGTAGTAACCATAATAATAGGAATATCCTCATACCTTGAATCAGACCTTGTCTTTTTTACAAGCTCTAACCCATTCATCTCTGGCATATTCCAATCTGTAATCAGAACACTGATATCACCATTATTATTTAAAATATCCCAAGCCTCCACCCCATTTTCTGCTTCTAAGATATCTTCATAGCCTAATCTTTGCAGTGTGTTTTTAATGATTCTTCTCATAGTAGAACTATCATCTACAACAAGCAATCTCATCTCAAACTCCTTTAAGTTTTCCTAATGCGAAAAGTTTTTTTTGTCTTAGCCAAATCGGCATTGCACTTGTTTTTTTTAGCAAAAAATCTCGCGATTTTACCAAAAAATCAGGAAATACACAAACCAACAGGGCAATGATCGCTCCCAAAAACTTCGGGATAAATCTTTGCATCTACAAGTCTTTGACTAAAAATTTTAGAACACAAAAAATAATCAATCCGCCAACCCGTATTATTCTCTCTAGCCTTTCCCATATAACTCCACCAACTATAAGCATCTCTCAAATCTGGATAAAAATACCTAAAAGTATCTATAAAACCACTCTCTAATAGCTCTGTCATTTTGCTTCTTTCTTCATCTGTAAAACCTGCATTTCTACGATTGGTTTTTGGGTTTTTAAGATCAATTTCTTGATGTGCTACATTTAGATCTCCACAAACTATAACAGGTTTTTTCTTCTCAAGATTCTTAAGGTAAGCCCTAAAGTCATCTTCCCAATGCATACGATATTCCAATCTCTCCAATTCTCTTTTAGAATTTGGGGTATAGACATTTACAAGATAAAAATCATCATATTCTGCACAAATGATTCTTCCCTCTTTATCGTGATGTTCTATGCCCATATCATACGCTACACTCAAAGGCTCTTTTTTGCTTAAAATCACCACTCCAGAATAGCCTTTTTTCTCTGCACTATTCCAATAATCAAAATAGCCATCAAAGCTAAAATCTGCCTGTTCTTTTTGCATTTTAGATTCTTGGATGCAAAAAATATCTGCATCAATTTTTCTAAAAAACTCCATAAATCCCTTATTCATACAAGCTCTCAAACCATTTACATTCCACGAAATTAACTGCATATTTATCCCTAGATTCTAAAATTATTGTCGATATTTAAATTTTAAACAAAAATTATAACTACTTTAAGCTAAATTTCAAGGTTTTTTCTTTATAATCCCACTTTGTTTTTAAGCAAAAAATCTTTCAAAAATTTAAGATAATGGCTTGATAGCTCAGTCGGTAGAGCAAAGGACTGAAAATCCTTGTGTCGGCAGTTCGATTCTGCCTCAAGCCACCACTACATAAAACTACAATTTAAAATCATCTTAGAATCTAAAAACGCAAATTTCACTTAAGGCTAGATAGCAAAAAACGATCTAATTATTAAGCTTTATATTTTTTAAAAGACCTGATAACAAAACCTTACCTAGCATCTAAACCAAAAAATTCTAAAAAATGATTCTAAGACTTAAAAACAAAAACTTGGCACAATCTAAAGCAAATAAGACCTATCTTTTGTCTTTTTGCTTGCATACCACTTAAACTATACCTATAGAAACAACTTAAAAAAATAACTCACACTAAAGCTTTTTTCATTTGAAAATCTCTAAGAATTGTTATAACATTTCAAGCAAGTTATAATTTTAAGAGGGGTTTTATGGATATTACGCAGTTTCAACCTATCATCAATTTTATTTGGAGTGTAGCAAATGACTTGCTTAGAGATGTGTATTTCAAAGGAAAATATCGCGATGTAATTTTGCCAATGACTGTGATTAGGCGACTTGATGTCGTTCTTGAACCTACTAAAGAAAAAGTCCTAAAAACCTACCAAACCTACAAAGATAAGCTAGAAAATTTGGATCTTATCCTCACAGGATCTCAAGGTAGTGGTATGGGATTTTATAACCACTCTAATTTTACCCTCCAAACTCTCTGTGATGATCCTAAAAATATCCGAGCAAATTTTGAAAACTATCTTGATGGATTTAGCCCCAATATCTTATAAGAGTTATTACAAAATTATTTCAAGCACTGAAGATAATCCAAAGTTTGATAAGAAAAAAGCCAATGCTAAGATCAAAAAGTATGTAGAGGGAAATGAAAATACAATTGCTAAAAAAGCAGAAATAATGATTGATCACTTTTATGCCCATATCCATAAAAAAATCAAAGCCAAAGCCAAGGCAATGGTAGTTACAAGCTCAAGGGAAAATGCCGTGAAATATTTCTTTGCCTTTAGGGAATACCTCAAACAAAAATTCCCCACTTATAAAGCTCTTGTAGCATTTTCTGGAGAAGTGGTATTAAATGGAGAGAGCTATAGTGAAAGTGGGCTTAATGGAATCAGTGAAGCAAATTTAAAAAAAGAATTTAAAAAAGATGAATATCGCTTTTTAATTGTGGCCGAAAAATATCAAACAGGTTTTGATCAACCTCTTTTACATACGATGTATGTAGATAAGCGATTAAATGGAGTAAATGCGGTGCAAACTCTCTCAAGAGTAAATCGCACTTGCGAAAACAAAGAAGATACTTGTGTGCTTGATTTTGCAAACTCTCATGAGGAAATTGGTTTTGCTTTTAGCACTTTTTATGAGCAGACATTCTTAAAAGAACCCACAGATATCAATAAAATTTTTGATCTTAAGAGTATTTTGTTTGAATATAAAATTTACTCTCAAGAAGAAGTAGAAAAATTTACAGAGATGATTTTAAAAAAAGAAAAAGAAAATATCATCCATTCATACCTTGATGTAATGGTTGAGCGATACAATGCTTTAGATAATGATGATATCAAACTAGAATTTTACAATAAGGCTAAAACTTACTTAAAAGATTATTCTTTTTTAGCTCAAATCCTGCCATTTGAAGATATTGAGCTAGAAAAAACTTACATCCTACTCAAAAAGCTTATTACTAAGATTCTTCCACCTAAAACAGAGGACTTAGCAAAAGGAATCTTGGATAATGTAGATTTTGAAAGCTATCGCGTGCAGTTGGATAAAACTCTAAATATTGCACTAGAAGGAGCAGGAGAGCTTGCACCCTCACAAGCTGATGGCTCAAGTAAAATATCTGAAGCGCATCTAGAAGAACTTCTTGAAATTGTTCGAGAATTTAACGGACGCTATGGAAATATTGAATGGGGTGAGGAAGATAAAATAGCCAAAGGATTAGTGTATATTCAAGAACAAGTAAAAGAAGATAATCATCTCCTAAAAACTGCTCAAAACTCTGACAAACAAAATACTCAAATTGAGTTTAAAAATGTCTTAGTTGAAAGAATGCAATCCATTCTTGATACACATTTTTTACTTTACCAAAGATTTAATGATGATCAAGATTTTAGAGAACGCATCACACGCAAGATGTTTGATATATGGTATAGCAGTATTGATCAAGAAACTAATAAAACAATGATAGTCTAATAAAAATTTTAATAATGCTATATAATACCTCTATGAAATCCTAGGGGTGCTTAGTAAAACTAGGCTGAGAACATACCCTTGAACTTGTAGGATAATGCCAAAAAGAAAGGATAAAATTGATAGATTCTATCAAGCTACAATTGCGCGATCTAAGCTTAGGATTTTGGATTGCTTTATTACTCTCTAGTCTCATTATTGCTTTACTTATGATTTTTTATAAAGAAAATACCATAATCTTGCTAGCAAGCTTATGTGGGATTTTTTATATATTCTTTGCAGGGCAAGGAAAGTTTTTGTGCTTTATTTTTGGGCTACTTTATTGCATTCTCTATGCTTATGTAAGCTACAAAGCTCAATTATATGGAGAAATGCTACTAACATTTTTATACATTCCTCTTAATTTACTTGGAATTTTTAATTGGATCAAAAATCAAAATCTCTCTAAAACAAAAATAAAAATACAAACACTAAATAATCTACAAATATCTCTTTATCTTTTGCTTTTAATCTTTGTAAGTATCTTTTATGGAATCTTTTTAGAAAAAATAGATGCAAAGTTCCCATTTTTAAACGCTTTTAGCACAATCGCTCAAATTATTGCTTTTTATTTGCAAATCCATCGCTACAAAGAAAATTATCTCATTGTAACTTTTGCAAATATTATTTTATGTTATATTTGGCTGGAGCTATTTTTGCAAAATCCAATCTATCTTGCACAAACTTTAAATATGTTTTTGTTTTTAATTCTTGGGATTTTTTACTATTTCAAATGGAATCAAGAAGCTAAAGAAAATAAAGGTTAAAAAATGCAGGCAATAATCTTAGCTAATGGCTCTTTTCCTAAAAAAAAGTTACTAATTCAAGAGATTTTAGATTCTAAAAATTTAGTTGTATGTGATGGTGCTATCAAGCATTTGACCAAGATTCAAAAAGAACCTAATGTAATTATTGGGGATTTAGACAGCATTTCCCCTCAACTTAAGAAAAAATTTTTTCAAAAAATTATCCACATTAAAGAGCAAGATACAAATGATCTTACAAAAGCCTTTAATTATTGTATTACAAAGGGTTTTAAGGATATTGTGATTTTTGGTGCTACGGGAAAAAGAGAAGATCATACCCTAGCAAATATCTTTTTGCTTCATACCTACTCTAAGAAAGTAAAAAAAGTCTGTATTAAAAGTGATTTTGGTATTTTTGAAATTTATACCCCTCCTTGTAATATCCCAAGCAAAAAAGGTCAGCAAATCTCGATATTTTGCCTAGATGCCACTTGTAAGCTTACTTCAAAGGGGCTAAAATACCCTCTTTACAACCTTGCCCTAACCTCTTTAGAACAAGGAACACTCAATGAGGCATTGGGTGAAAATTTCAGTATCAACGCCTCAAAACCCACTCAAATTATTATTTATAAAACACTTTAATTTAAATCTTTCAAGACAGATGCGCTCCTAGTCTCTAACATCCCTTGCCTACCCTCATAGCAATCAAACTTTGCAATTACATAATAGCGCTTTGCATCTATAGAATCTGTGGCAATCTTTAAAACCTCAAGAGCCTCTGACATATCTTTACATTCTACACTTGTCCCCATTGAGGCAAGTTCAAATTTAACACCCTTTTGTTTTAGTGTTTTTAATACATTTACTACCTCTTGTCTCTTTGATATTTCTCCGCTAATGCTAAAGATGCTCATTTCCATCAAAACTGCCATTTAAAAAACTCCTTAGTTTAAAATCTGCCAGTTATGATACTATAACACAAAAATTAAAAGGAATGATGTGATAAAGAATCAAAGTATTGAGTCTTTAAAGCAACAAATTGACATCGTTGATATTATAGGAAGCTATATAGATATCAAAAAAACTGGAAGCAATTATAGTGCGTGCTGTCCATTTCATAGCGAAAAAACTCCTAGCTTTATGATAAGTCCTGTAAAAAATATTTTTCATTGTTATGGTTGTGGCACAGGTGGGGATGCAATCAAGTTTGTGATGGAATATGAAAAAATAGATTTTGTCGAGGCGATAGAAAAAATCGCTCATTTTTATAATTTTGAATTAGAGTATGAAACCAGTAATTATAAAAAAACAAGCTTTCAAACAGAATACAGCTTGCTTGAGAATATCTTAAATTTTTATCATCAGCAACTCTATAAATACCCTAAGATTCTAGATTATCTCAATCATAGAGGTATTACTCAAGAAAGCATAAAAAAGTTTAAGATTGGCTATTGTCCTCCTAGCTTTGAAAATATAAAATTTTGCGATACTAATTCTCTAGATAAAAACAAATTAGTCCAACTAGGAGTGTTGGGACAAGATCAAGGAAGATATTATGCAAGATTTAATGAAAGAATAATGTTTCCTATCCATTCAATTAGTGCAAAACCTCTGGGTTTTGGTGGAAGAACCCTAAAAGATCAATTAGCAAAGTATATCAATAGTCCTCAAAGTTCAATTTTCAATAAATCAAAATTACTTTATGGATATCACCTTGCAAAGGAAAGTATTTTTAGAGAATCTAAAATCATTGTAACAGAAGGATATCTTGATGTAATTATGTTGCATCAAGCTGGATTTAAAAATGCTGTTGCAACTCTAGGAACCGCTCTTACTCAAGAACATATTCCACTTTTAAACAAAGGGGATCCAAAAATTATTTTAAGTTATGATGGTGATGAAGCAGGTATCAAAGCAGCCTATAGAGCATCTCTTTTACTTGCTCAACAAAACAAAGAAGGCGGAGTAGTAATTTTTGATCAAGGAATGGATCCTGCAGATATGGTGGTAAATAAAAAATTTTTGGAGCTAAAAAACAAACTTGAAACCCCTATTCCTTTTATCGAATTTATTCTAAGGCAGATTGCAAAACAATTTAATCTAAACAATCCCATCCAAAAAGAAAAAGCACTTGCAGAATCTCTAAAATTTTTACACACTCTCTCACCCCTATTGCAAGAAGAATATAAAAATCTTATTGCAATACTTTTAAAAATTCCTCCAAATCTTGTGATAACAAAATACAAAAAAAACTCTACGCAAAAAAACATCCAACCTACACAACCTGCATTATTTCATCAACAAGATTTATTAGAGGAATTAATCATCAAATATATGCTAGAGGATAAAAGCTTATTGGATTTTGCTCTTGATTATATTGATGAGGAAGTTTTCAAAAACCAAAAAGAAGCTTTTAGAGCATTATTACAACAAGACTTCTCGCATCAAAAGCTAATTGGAATTAGCCTAAATCCTCAATTAATTATTACAGAAGATGGCTTTAAAAAAGAGTTAATATTGCTTATCCTAAGATACAATTACGCTTTATTAGAGGAGATACAACATAGTGTATTACCTTTTAATGAAAAAAGCTTCAAAATTAGGAAGATAAAAAATAATATTTTAAAATTAAAAAAGGGAGAATTGATAGCCTATGAAAGCTTTGGCTCTTTTTAGCGGTGGCTTAGATAGCCTTATTTCAATGAAATTGCTTAAAGATCAGGGAATTGAAGTAATTGCTCTGCACTTTAATATTGGCTTTGGTGGTAATTATGATAAAAGAGAGTATCTCTTAAATGCCACAGGACAAATAGGAGTAGAACTTGTGATTTGTGATATTAGGCAACAATTTTTTGACAACATACTTTTTACACCAAAATATGGCTATGGTAAATATTTCAACCCCTGTATTGATTGTCATGCAAATATGTTTGTGCAAGCTTTTTATAAATTATTAGAACTTGAGGCTGATTTTGTAATCAGTGGAGAGGTTTTAGGGCAAAGACCAAAAAGTCAAAGAAGAGAAGCTCTTGATCAAGTAAAAAAACTTATCAGGGAAGCTGGAAAAGACAAAAGATTTCAACATTTATTGGCACAAGATAGCAATGATACAAGCAAGCCTCAAACCCTAGATGAATTAATTTTGCGCCCTATGTGTGCAAAATTACTCCAGCCCAGCTTTATGGAAAGAAATAATTGGGTGGATAGAGATAAGCTTCTTGATATTTCAGGAAGGGGCAGAAATAGACAATTGCAAATGGCTAAGGACTTTGGATGGAAGTATTATGAAAAGCCAGGTGGGGGTTGCTTACTCACAAATACGAGTGTTGCAACCAAACTAAAGGATCTAAGCTCACATAGAAAAATGATTCTAGAAGATAGTGCAATGATTAAGGTGGGTAGATATATGATATTGCCAGATAATGCAAGATGCGTGATTGCAAGAAATGAAGAAGAAAATAAAAAATTAGATTCTTCAAACCCATTAATGGATACTATTAGATTAATAGATTGTGCTGGTCCTATTGGACTGGTGGAAAAAAGTGCAACTTTGGAAGATAAAATCCTTGCAGGACGCATTACGCTCTCTTATGGGAAAACTTCTTATGATCAAGAATATAAGGTTTTAATCGGAGAAAAAGAATATAGTCTTACTCCCTATGAAAGGGAAAAGGCTAGGGAATTTTTACTACTTAAACAATAAGCCCAATGTTAGTTTCTAAGAAACTAACATTGCCTTTGTTATTTTTGAAGATATTTTTTAATTTAAAATTATAAGCTTGCTTGCTCCAAAAGATCACAAAGAGTATGAATAATAAAAATATGCATTTCTTGAATTCTTGGGGTATCATTGCTTGGAATAATAAGACTATAATCTCCTATGTCTTTCATTTTTCCTCCATCTCTTCCACTTAAAACGATATTTTTACATTCTAATTCTTTTGCCTTCTGCATTGCAAGCAAAATATTTTTGGAATTTCCACTTGTTGAGATTCCAAACAATACATCACCACTTCTACCCAATGCTTCAACCTGTCTTGAAAAAACATAATCATAGCCATAATCATTGCCAATTGCTGTTAATGCAGAAGTATCCGTACTTAATGCAATTGCACTTAAAGCCTTTCTCTCTCTTTTATAGCGACCTGTTAATTCTGCTGCAAAATGTTGAGAATCTGCTGCACTACCACCATTACCACAAATCAAAATTTTATTACCATTTTTTATTGTTTCAATCAAACATTCTGCAACTTGCTCAATTTGCAAAGCCATTTTTTTTACTTCTTGAGCTACTTCTAAATGCAGATCCAATTCTTTTAAAATAAAATCTTTCATTCCTATCCTTTAATTTTTTCAATAATCAAGCTTGTAGATTTTCCCTCTACAAAATCAATTAAGATCGTTTGTCCTGCAAACTCACTACCCACAACCTCTTTATCCTTGTAGTCTGCACCCTTAACTAGGATATCTGGCTGAATTGCTTGAATCAAATTTAAAGGCGTATCTTCATCAAATAACACTACAAAATCCACACTCTCCAATCCCGCCAACACAAATGCTCTATCATCTTGCGAATTAATAGGCCTCATCTCTCCCTTTAATCTTTTCACAGAAGCATCTGTATTTAAGCCTACAATCAAAATATCCCCTAATTCTTTGGCTTCTTGAAGATATTGAATATGCCCTCTATGTAAAATATCAAAACAACCATTTGTAAAAATAATTTTTTGATTTTGATTTTTTAAAAAATCTAATAGAGCTTCTAAAGTTATGATTTTTTGATTTTGATGAGGGTTTTTTGAATTTAAAAACAAAAGAATCTCATCCATACTAGCAACAGCACTACCCACTTTACTTACAACAACTGCAGCAGCTGCATTTGCAAATTTACAAGCATTATAAATATCTATACTTTGAGCTAGACAAAAAGCCAAACTTGCGATTACTGTGTCTCCTGCTCCTGTTACATCAAAAACTTCTTTAGCAACTGTAGGAATTTTTAAAATCTTATCATTTTGATCTAAAATACCAATCCCATCTTCACTCAATGTAATTAAAGAAAATGACAGACTGCAATCCTTTTTCATTTTTTGTGCAGCCAACTCTAAGCTTTTTGAATCTACAATTTGAATATGCGTAGCCTCTTGAGCCTCTTTTTTATTTGGAGTAAGCAAGGTTGCACCTTTATACTTAGTATAATCCACTCCCTTTGGGTCACATAAAATAGGAATATTCTCACTTCTTGCTAGACCAATTATTTTTTGTGTAATATCCTTAGTCAAAACTCCTTTATTATAGTCTGAAAGGATGATTGCACTATATTTATGGATATTCTCCTCTATGCTCTCATAAATCTTTTCTTGCAAATCTTTTATAAGTTCTTGTTTATTTTCTCTATCAACTCTTAGTATCTGCTGATTTGAAAGTATTACTCTGGTTTTTTGAGTTGTGGGTCGCATAGAATCCACAACAATTTGTTGAATCCCAATCATCAACTCATTGAGCCTAGATACTAGCCACTCTCCCATAGCATCAGAACCCACTACTCCACATAAATCTACCTTTGCACCCATTGCAACAAGATTATTAGCAACATTGCAAGCCCCACCCAAGCGATTACTCTCATTCCTTACATCTACTACCTGAACGGGGGCCTCCGGAGATATTCTTGTGCTCTCACCCCAAATATAATGATCTACCATCAAATCACCAACAACCAAAATTGTGGGTTGTTTCTTAGAGAACTTAAACATTATAAACCTTCAAAAATCTTTTTTATCTCTGGAATATAGCTTGCAATCCCATCCTCTAAACTATACTTTGGCTGATAACCTAAATCTTGGAAAAACTCCTCAATATCTGCTTGTGTATGCATTTGAAAGAATTTATAGGGATTTGGGATATATTCCACTTCAAACTCTCCCAAATGATCTTGAAGACAATTAACAATATCATTATAACTTCTTGAAATACCACTCCCTACATTATAAATTCCACCTTTTTTAGCGCCTGCGGCCAAGATATTTGCCTCTACAACATCCTTAATATAGACAAAATCCCTTCTTTGCTCTCCAAACTCAAATAATCTTACTTTTTTATTCTCAAGGGCCTGCAATCCAAGTTGCAAAATCATTGAAGCAGTTTTTCCTTTATAAAATTCTCTCTCACCATAAACATTAAAAAATCGTAGTCCCACTATGGGCAGATTAGGGTTATTAGTCAAAAGCTTTCTTACACTCATATCCATCATCAACTTTGAAAAACCATACACATTCTCTGGATTCTCTCCTTTTCCAACAACATTTGGAGCCTTTGTATTCCCATAGGTACCAGCAGAAGAGGCATATACCATCACAGCTTCTTTTTTCAAACACATTTGCAATAAATCCAAAAATGCCAGATGATTTGTTTGCATTACAAGTTCTTGATCCATTACAGTAGTATCTGAGATTGCTGCATGATGAAACATTACATCAAAATCTATTGCTTCTAAATATTGTCTATCTTGAGGACAATTAATATCTCCAACAATTACTTCACCTTGAAAACCAATTAGATTCTTAAAATGTCCCAAAGATGTAGGATTGCCACTTGCAAAAGTTTTATCATTTCTAAATTTATCAAATACAATCACTCTAGCCTTAGGAAAAAATTCTTGAAAATAAAAAGCCAAACTACTTCCTATAAAACCAGCACCCCCTGTTATCACAATTGTCTTATGATTAAAATCTTGCATTATTTTATTATCTCCTTTTGCAACAAATTTAGAATCTCTTTTACAGAGTTTACCTGATATAGATCTTGCATAGGCACTTCAGGATTATTTTCTAATTGGTTTTTAATTAAGATTTTATACTTAATTCCAGCATTTTGTGCTGCTTCCACATCACTTACCTTATCTCCAATCAAAATACTTTGTGCAAGATTAATCTTAAAATCAGAGATCGCTTTTTGAAGCATTCCAGGCTTTGGCTTTCTACAAAGACAATCTTCATCAGAGCGATGGGGACAAAAATAAATATCATCAAAACCAAACCCCAATCTCTTTTTTAGCTCATTTTGCATGTATTTTGATAATATCTTAAAATCATCAAGAGTATAATACCCCATCCCTATACCTGATTGATTTGTCACTAGCAACAAGAGATATCCCTTTGCTTTGCAAAATTCTAAGAGTTCAAATATCCCATCACAAAAAATAAAATCTTCTTGTCGATAAACATATCCAAAATCCCTATTAATCACTCCATCTCTATCAAAGAATACTGCTTTCATTATCTCTCCTAAATAACCTATTCCTACTTATCAATGAGATTTTATATTATTATGTTTACAATTTTGACATCCTTGATGTTCTCCACCACAATGATGACTTTGCATATTTTGATGATGCTGATGCGATGGATTTTGCAATTTAGTAATTCCCTGATAAATATTAAATCCTCCAAGGCCTACCATACCAATAAAACTTAGAGCTAAAAAGATTTTACGAAAGGCTGATGTTATACCAATCCCTAAAATAAAACCAAAAATAAACATAGGAATTAAAGTAGCAATTCCAAAAACACCCATTATTAAGATTCCATCCAAAACACTTTTGCTCATCAAAGCAATACCAGCAAAATAATACACCATTCCACAAGGTAAAAAACCATTTAAAACCCCAAGAGCATAAAAACTAAGTATGCTATCAGACCTAAGGGCATTAAAGGCTCTTTTATAAAATGAAGAATTAGAAACATTGGGTTCAATTTTTGTAATTATCTTTGGAAAAAAGACATAACAAAATGCAAATAACACAAGAAAGGTCCCAAGAAAAATTAAAAACCATCCACTCAATTTAGCATTAAGATTGATACTATATCCTATGATTCCACAAAATAAACCAATTAAAACATAGCTTGTAATACGCCCTAGATTATAAAGACAATGTCTTACTCCCAAAGATAAAAATTTTGTATTTGAAGATGTTTTTAAGGGCATAATAGCAGTTAAAATCCCTCCACACATTCCTATACAATGAGCAAAAGACATTGATAAAGCAACAAAAAAAATACTTAATAATTCCTGCATCACATTCCACCTGTATCAAGAGATTTTTGCATCATCTCTTGTGCTTTTTTTATACTTTCTAATTGAATATCCCTATCCTTATTATTATTATTATTATTTTTTGTCTCCAATTGAGGAATAGTATTTTGCAATTCCTCAATAGATGCAACTCCTTTTGGCATTTTTACAAACACATTTTGATAATTTTTATTACCCATTTTATGCTTCACATAAACTTCACCAGTAACCGTATTATACAAATATGTATCCTCTTTATCCGCAAACATCTGCCATTGCGAAAAAGCACCCGTAACCACCAAAAACAATACACAAAGATATTTCATAACTTTCCTTATTTTTATCAGACAATTTTTTTCTTTTTCTCTCCAAAATAATACTTTTTATTTAAAAAGAAAAATACACTAATTCTCACAATAATTACACCAATTTCTAAGATATTTTATTGCATCACACTCCCCATTTCTAGAATATTCACAACTGCACCAACCACTTCATAACAAAAAAAGGATTAAAACAATCATCTTAATTGCATCCATATACTATAAGCTCTTAAAAAGTCTTTTTTATTACAGCCTTAATCCAAATCCCTACCATATGTCATTTAAAAATTTAAATCAGATAAGAAATCTTATTTAACAAACAAGGACTAATTAGTCCCTTAATTAGCAAACATAAATTTTTATTCTAAATATAAAAAACCTCAAGCGCCCTTAAATACCCTCCTTTGGTGATGCAATCTTCATCGAACAATCCCTTGATTCATAAGCTCTAAAGCTTTCTCCATTCCTCTAAAAACTAACATTTCATCATAAATACTATTATCAAAAAACTTTGAAATAAACTTACCATCTCCCCCGGTAAAAAATATTTTTTTGCTCTTTGCCATAGAATCAATGAGTGCTTTTAATCCTCTAAAAACTCCAAAACTAACTGCATCCTGTGTATTTTGGGGTAAATCTCTTAGATTAATAGAAAAATTAAAATTTTTTCCTAAAATGGGTGAAATCTCTTCGAAAGCTTTTAAATATGAAAATAACCCCGGAAGGATACAACCCCCTAGATGCATCCCCTCCTGCATTACATCAATTGTGATTGCACTACCAGCATCTACAATTACACCATCAGATATACCCAAGCAAGCTGCCTTCCTATCAACCCCCATACCTGCATATAATGTATCAATTTGAACAAATCTCTCTATATTCCTTGCACTGCGATCTAAACTTAGGAGCTTTTCCTCATGTTTTTTACAAACACTAATATAATAAATTTGAGAATTTAAAAGCTTCTTATCAAGCTTTTGAGGCAAAACTTTCCAAATACTTCTTCTATCATAAAAATGAAAGTATGTATTTCCAATATCACAAAGTATCATTTGTTCCAATCTTTTGAAAAATCCAAGAAATACTTATCATAATAGATTCTCTTATCATCATAAAACACGATACCATTTCCAAGCACTTTGCCTAAGATATTTTGTAAATAATAAACATCATAAGAAAAATCTTTTAAATCTACTTTAATTAAATATCCCTGTCTTTCCATTGTAAAAAGATTATCTTGATTGATAACAATAGCACTTAATGATGCAAAGGGTAACTCTATCTCATTTAAAACCCTCAAAGTAGAATCTAGCTCTATAATTTTTCCCTCAAGTGTTAAAACATAATAATTTCCCTTATAAAACTTCACATCATTGACATTAGCCTCATAGGAAAATGTCTTTCCATCAACTAATGTCATAATCTTTTTTGGAGTTGCTGCTAGTATTTTAGAATCCTCAGCCTCTAAAAAAATTACATTGCTAAAAAACTGTTCAGAATTAACAATCACAACTCTTTGGACTTTTAGATCTCTTAAAGAAACTACTACAAGCTGTCCATCAAGCGTAGGGAACACGACATTTGTATCTAAAAATACTGGTTTTGCAATTAAAGAATTTACTGCAATGATAGATGAGCCTCTATCACTAAAAACAATGCTTTTTTTTGTAATATCAATAACTCCATAAGAATTATCATTTAAAACAAAAGCTAAAAAATTATCTTTAATATTTCCTGCAACTAAGCAGGTAGAAACTCCAAATTCTGTAGATTCTTGTGTGGTTTTATTGATGATTTCAATGTGCTGACAATCTTTAGCAAGAATATAATATTCTTGTGTTTCTTGGATGATCTTAGATTCTTTTTTAAGTTTTAAAAGTGTCTTTCCACTTTGTGTAATCGCCTCTCCATTTTTAAGCATAGCGCTATTACGGCTTGTCCAACTTAACTCACTTGTTAAAAAGTGGTTAAAGGTGACAGACCCACTTACCTGTTTTGGTTCAAAATCTTTTCTTTGACTGCATCCATTAAAATAAAAAAAAATAGCTAACCCAAGAGCAAGGATACGATAAATTCTCATTTCCTTAACCTTCATAATGATAGTGTAATAATAATCTTACCAACTCTCTTACCACAGAATTCTGATCTATAGATTGCAAGACCTCCCTAGCCTCTTGAATCTTTTTTTGCTCTATCATCAAGAAAGCTTGTTGAATCTTTGCAAGATCTACAAAACCATCTGTACTTAATGCACCTAATTTATCCATATTTTGTTCTAAAGATGCAAGTTGATAGGTTGCAAAATTTTTTACCAATAAATTTTTAGAATCCACCATCTTTTTTAAAGAAGATGCGTCATTTGTCTTAACCGCTTGCGATAAAAGAAAGATTTCTAATAATTGGGATGACTTTTTCCCTAAAGCATCAATTAAAGCTTGATTATTTGGTTCTTTAAGTAACTTTTCATAAATCTCTGTTGCCTCTATAGCCCTTTTTTCTTCCATTTTTGCATTTACCTGTAAAAACAAAAAATATCCAATCAAGACAACAGCCAAAGTAATCAATAAATATTTATATTTTTTAAAAAAGCGCTCTAATCTAAAAGCACTCTCAAAAATTTTCTCATCTGAAGAAAAACTCTCTTTTGCTACTTGTAAATTTTCCTTTAAACTCACTTTCTTCCTTCCTTTAACAAATTAAATTCCACTACTACCAAAACCACCCTCTCCTCTTTTTGTATCAGAAAGCTCTTCGCAAATCTCAAAAACTGCTCTTTCATATTTTGCTACTACTCCTTGAGCGATACGATCCCCCTTGCGAATTACAAAATCATCACTAGAATGATTATATAAAATAACCATTATCTCACCACGATAATCACTATCAATTGTTCCAGGAGAATTTAAGACAGTTATTTTATGTTTTAAGGCCAATCCACTTCTTGGTCTGATTTGGAGTTCAAAACCCTCTTCAAGCTCAAATGCCAACCCTGTTTTAATTAACAATGCATCCCTTGCCCTGATAGTATAATCATCAATAGAATGAATATCAAAGCCTGCAGCACCTGAAGTTTGATACTCTGGAATAATAGCATCTGGATGTATCTTTTTAATCTTGATCTTCATATTTAAAACTCAATTGGCTTATAGCAAATTTCTAGAATCTCAAAATCATTTTCACCGCTTGGTAAAACAATACTAACCTCATCACCAACTTCCTTACCAATAAGGCTTTTTGCAATAGGCGAACCAAAGGAAATCAAACCTTTTGATGGATCGCTCTCAATACTCCCAACTATTGTATAAGAAAAAGTCTTTTGAGTATCTAAATTTAAAATCTTTACACTACTTCCAAAACTAACCTTATCATGAGCTAGGGTTGATGGATCTATAATTTGTGCATTTGCCAACAAAAGGGAGAGATCATTGATCCTTGCTTCAATAAATAACTGTTTTTCTTTTGCTGCATGATACTCTGCATTTTCTTTCAAGTCTCCATGACTCCTTGCCACTTCTATCTCTGCAACAATATTAGGGCGCTGATTTTCTTTCAAATCTTTTAATTCTGCGCATAATTTTTCATACCCGTGTTGAGTAATTGGTTCTTTTGACATCAACTCTCCTTAAATAAAACTATATGATACAAAAAGCAGTTTAATAACTTAAGTCTCTTATCCATTGTGCGATATTTTTTGCACTTCCAAATCTAAGATATTCCCTAATTTGTTTGCTATTTTTAAAGAATTCTTGTTGATTTGTATTTTGATAGGCAGCAAAAAGATTTTCTACATTAAATGCATCTTGCACGAGTTCTGGATGCATTTTACTATCTCCTCTTCCTGGCCTTTCTTTATTTAGTGCATTAAAAAATATATTTGCTAGACCTATGTATTTTAGATCTGTCATTTTACTTAAAAAAAAGTAGTCAAACTTGCTTGTTTTATATCCTAAAACAAAAGGGGTGCCTACAATAGCAGATTCTAAAGTTGCTGTCCCGCTACAAATAAAAGCAAACTCTGCATTTAACAAACTTTCTCTTGAATCATAAGAAATCACAAAATCTTTAACCCCATCCCCATAGATCTCTTGTAAATTATCTTCTTTAAAGAGCTTAGGAACTATCAATATCTTTTCTTTATCTCTAAAATACCGCATACCAAGATCATAAAAAATTGGAAAGATTCTCCTTATTTCACTTCTCCTACTACCAGGCATAAAAACAATCCCACTACCACCACAAGATTGCTTAAACTGCTTAATAGAATCTAATAAAGGATGTCCTACATAGGAAGCTTTATGTTTATAATAATCTACTTCAAATGGTAATATTGCACCCAACTTATCACAATTACTCTCAATCACCTTAGCACGCCAAGACTTCCAAGCCCAAACCTGAGGCAAAATATAATAGACAATTGGTTTATTTGGAAATTTTTTTTTGATTTTTTTTGCAAGAGGAATATGAAATGAAGAGGCATCCAAAAGCAAAACTAGATCTACTTTTTCAGCCAACTCAAGCATTTGTTTTTGAACTTGCATAAAGAAAAATACTTTCTTTAAAACATCAAGGATACCCATTACAGAAAAATCTTTAGGCGTATATAAGGGTTTTCCCAAACTGGAATCAAAAATACCAAAGAGTTCAATCTCTCCTTCATTGAACTCTTGCATCAATGTTTTTAAATGCTCATTAGAACTAGATTCCAATGCACTAACTAATATCTTCATTTTTTCCCATCCGTTCTTTTAAAATCATCTCGGTATAAGCATCTCTTAATTCTATTTTTAATTGAGAATTTTCTAGTTCCAACTCTGCAATTTTATTTCGAAATTCCCTACCTTCTTTAAGTGCAATTCTATATTTACTAAACAAACTTTCATCATAAACTTTGCGTGCAGCCCTCAACTTCTTGATTTCTCCATTTTCTAAAAAAACCTCCACCTCCTTTAATTCCTCTGGTAGAACTTCTTGTTTTTTATTCTTTAATGCATCCTTTTCTTTCATTAGTTTTTCAACATTTTTCTGGACATTTTGCCTCACCCTCTTTTCTTTTAACCCTACAAGAGATTCTTCATAAGCTTCTTTTTGTTTTTTAAGCTCTAGCACCTCTGCTCTAAGCTCTAAAATCTCATTACGACATTGTCTTAGCTTTTCTTGGTCTTTTTGTATCTCAATTTGATATTCTTCTTTTTCTTGGGAAAATTTTTCTCTCTCATTTTCAAAAATCTTAAAAATCTCCCAACTCTCTTTTATATCAACGAGTTTTTGAAAAAATAAATTAAAATCTTTCATTACTCTTCTGTCTCTTCTTGCAACAACTCTAAGCTTACTAAGTACATCTCTTTCCCTTCAATCATTTTTAAAGCATTGGAATTGCATTTTATACACTCACCATAAGCAATACCATTTGGCTGAAATATTTCACCGCACTTCTGGCACTCTAATTTGACTCTCTCTTCTTTAATTTCTAGTAATGCATTTTTGCAAAAGCTGCTTTCTTCTCTAAAGGTTTCAAAGGCGCTGATAAAAAGACTTTTATCCATTCCACTACGCTCTCCTATTGAGACTACAACTTTTGCAACTTTTTGAGCATTATTAGCCTTTGCATTTTCTTCACATAAATCAATTAAAGAAGCAACTACAGAATATTCATGCATTATTTATCACCTTTCAAAAATTGATTTTTTATATTCTATACTTCTTGGTTTAACTTCTCCTAATTGCTCTAGAGTCTCTTTGATGCCCTCTATTATACATAACTCCTTGAGCTCACTACTCTTTCCAAAATAAGAAATATAATTTTTAAGAGCTACCTGAAGATCATTTTGCTTTTGAGAATCAATTGCTTTAATCTCATAATAATAAGCAATTTGAAAGGTTGTATCAATTCTACTCTTCCATTTTTCCAACATAAAATATTCTTTCAATAGCTCATAAACCTCTCCAGTCTTTCCAGATTGTGCTAAATCCATTGCCTTTTTAAAGGTTTTTAAAAAGAACTCCTCAATCTCAAGATAGGTTTCTGAAGAAATTAGCAATGGAAAGTCCTCCAAAATTTTATAACAATCTTTATAGAGCCTATCTTTAAAAGCTTTTTGCATTTTATCTTGCATCTCATAAAAAACTTTTAGAGAATCTGCTTCTTCTTTAAATAAATCAATCTCCTGCAAAATATTCATTTTTTCTTCAATCTCTTCATTTCCCTTTGCAATCAAAATATGATTTTGCAAGTACTGTAAAATCTCATTATAAAAATTCAATACCTTAGCATATGCCCGCGTTACTTTTAAAAATGGATTTTTCTGACAAATTTCATATGCCTCTTTATATTGATGATTTTTTAACATATTTACCAAACTACTATATTGAGTAAAATGATGGAATAAAATATGGATTCTATCTCTTTTTTCAGGAATTTGCATAAATGGCTCTAAAAGCTTTTTAACCCTATAAATTTGATGGCCATAATCACTCTCTAGCATCTTTTTTGATGCTGCAAGTATTTTTTCAAAATACTTTTCAAGGTCTTCAAAAGCCTTAGTTTTTTTCAATCCTTTTTGTTGATCTGCAATTTGATAGGCTTTTTGATACAAACCTGCTTCAATTGAATCCAAAAACTCACACAATACCTTTTTATGTGTTAGATATCTCTTAAACTCTTTGTTAATTTTTGGATCCTCCAAATAAGGTTCTGCAATACTTAATGCCTGATCAACTTGGTTGCTTCCAAAAAGCTTGATAACATCTTCTAAAACTTCTTTCCAATTTTCCTCTCTTAACTTCTTATAATTTAAATCAAGTTTTAAAAAAATATTGTTTTCTTGCGCAAAAATCCTTGCCTCTTCATAGCTTTTTGTATCTAAGAGCTGAGTGAAAACATCTCTTTTATATAAGGTATCAATAAAAAATACTTTTCCACTAACAAAGCAAATACAAATATGGTTTTTCACGCTATAAATAAAACTCACTCCTTTTTCAGGCAAATTTATCTCTACAAAATTCTTGTTTTCTTCAAGATTATGAATCCGCAACTTATCATCTCTACCTACAATATATGCATATTTTCCATCATTGCTTAAAATACACCGATGCAACCAAGCATCATAAACCTTATTTATCTTTTCTTGCTTGCTTGTTAAATCAAGAATGCCACTCTCACCCTCTTGACAAATATAAAAAATCTTCCCATCATCATCAAAAAAAAGAATATCCACAACCACACTTGGTGTATCAAGCTCTAAGATAAAATCAAAGGCTTTTAAATCATAAAGCAGTAGTTTATGTTCAAAAGTCCCAAAAGCTATAAAGTGAGATTTATTATCAAAAACAATGCAAGAAATATAATCAGGCTGAACTGGACACATCGTATAAAACTTTGCATCTTCGGTATATACAAAAACCCTACCATCTTCACCCCCTGTGGCAAAAAATTTCAAATCAGGAGAAAAGGTAGAACAGCTAATATCAGCTCTATGAGATTTTATGCTTTTTTTTACCACCAATCTCTCATCCTCAATCGCATAAAGCTTGCATTCTGCACTGCCAACACCTGGGATCAAAACCCTGTTGTCTTTTGAACAAAAAATGGCTTTAGAATAAATATGATGCTTTTGCTTATCACGTAGAGTTCTTTTTCCAAAAATCAATTTTTGACTTTCAAAAGAGTAAAAAAACACCCCATAGGAATTATCAACAAGTATCAAATTATCTTGATTGTCACCTATACCTAAAATTGGGTTTAAAAACTTTAAAATTTTGTGATTTTTAAACACTTCCCTGCCTAATGAAAGATTATCATTCTTGCACATTATACTTAATAAAAATGTATTAGAATTACACTTTTAGAGTTATCTTGATAAGGAAATAGAAAAAAATGCAAAAGCGCTACACAACAAAAAGCATCCAAATTGGAAATGTAAAAATTGGAGGAGATTCTCCAATAAGTGTTCAAAGTATGACCTTCACAAAAACAATGGATATACAAGCCACATTAGAACAGATACAACGGCTTTATTTTGCAGGTGCAGATCTTGTCAGAGTGGCAGTAAGTGATGAAAAAGATGCAAATGCACTAGCAGAGTTAAAAAAACTCTCTCCCTTACCAATTATTGCTGATATCCATTTCCGCTATAAGCTTGCATTGATTGCAGCAGAAAGCGTAGATGCAATCCGAATCAATCCTGGTAATATTGGAAGCAAGGATCGCATCAAAGCTGTTGCCAATGCCTGTAAATCTAGAAATATTCCAATTAGAATAGGTGTTAATGGAGGAAGCTTAGAAAAGGAATTTGAAATCAAGTATGGAGCAACCCCCAAGGGAATGGTAGAATCTGCACTTTATAATATAAAACTTCTAGAAGACTTTGGATTTGAAGATATAAAAATTTCCTTAAAATCAAGTGATGTTCAAAAAACAATTGAAGCCTATAGAATGCTAAGACCTCTTGTTGATTATCCCTTTCATCTTGGAGTTACAGAAGCTGGAACACTCTTTCATTCGGCAATCAAAAGCTCCATAGCACTGGGAAATCTATTATTAGATGGAATTGGAGATACAATCCGTGTTTCTATCACAGGAGAACTTGAAGAAGAAATCAAAGTTGCAAGAGCCATCCTGCAATATAGCGGAAGACAAAAATCAGGAATAACTATTGTATCTTGTCCAACTTGTGGAAGAATTGAAGCAGATCTTGTTTCAATGGTAAAAGAGGTAGAAAAAAGAATTGCACATATAAAAGTTCCTCTTCAAGTGAGCGTGATGGGATGTGCTGTTAATGCTCTAGGAGAAGCAAAACACGCTGATGTTGCAATTGCCTTTGGCAATAAGAGTGGGCTAATCATCAAAGAAGGAAAGATACTCTGCAAATTACCAGAAAATAAATTATTAGAAGCTTTTATACAAGAAGTGGAAAAAGTAGCAAAAGAAAAAGAGAATCTAAGCTAAGTTAGATTCTCTTTATTATTTAGAATTAGTAAGAAAGTTTAACAAATCCTATTGCATTACTACGTTGGAATCTACTAGACTTAAAGCCATTATTCACATAACCTCCACCAATCTTTAGGGCAATACCATTTAAACTTCCCTTAACTTGTTTATCAAACACAGTAAAAGATGCTATTGCAGAAAACTCATGATAATCCCCATCAGCATATAAAACATCTAAATCAAAGAAGCGACTTTTTACACCTGTAAATACATACCAAGTATTGTTCTTTTGGAAGAAATAATTTGCACTACCATAATACCCGTAATTTGGAGTTAAAAATTTTCCTCCATAAAATCTTGTAGCATCATTAATAGGTCTAATGCCATTTCCACCAGTTGTAGCTAAGAAACCACCACCTAGCTTAAAGATACCACCAAACAACAATTCCTCATCAATCATAAAGAGCATTGTGTCATCTTTACTAACGCCAAATGTATTCTGCCATAAGAAGTTAAAAGCTGTTGTAGTCTGAACTACTCCACCCTCTCCAAAAATCAGAGAAAGATCCGTTCCTGCCAAGATTGAATCATTTCCCTTATCTCTAAAGAAATAATTCATAAATGGATTAATCTTTAAGAATTTAAAATCAAAATTTAATCCACCTACAAATACCTCATTCCCAAAACCAAAGTGGGTAAAACTAGATGGAAAACGATGATAAGACATTAATTCTGAAGCAATGCGGTTTGGAGCATATCCATAAGTTGTAAAGTCATTCATCCATCCTAACCAAACTCCAAAATACCTAGTCTTCCATCTAGAAGCAACACCTTGCATATAAGCATTTGTCCAGCTTGATTCTAAAAACTCATTATTAAATCTACCTGCAGCTACAACTAAATCAGTAGTATCATACTTAATGTATAAATCAGAAAGATCAGCATAATCCTTAGAATAAGCCATATCTGCTTGATTTCCAAACCCCACCACACTTGTTCCATAAATTGGGAAAGAGCCATAAGCCCCTACACCAAGATGCAATGCATTGAATCCGAAATCTATCCCTAGGTGGCCTGTAACACCCCCGTATGAAGCCTTATCATTAGGTGCCTTATTTCCATTTGTCAACCCTTGGTTATATGCTCCTCCAATATGACCAAAGAAGTTGATATCTACTGCGTGTGCTCCAGTAGCAACTACTGTAGATAAAACCAGTGAGCTAAAAACTTTAGATTTCATAAAACATCTCCTTAGAATTTTTCCAAATAGCCCCCAGCGAAAGTTTTAAATCTAAGAGATCAAAAAACCGCAATAAGACTAAAAGACCTCTAGAGGATCGGCAAAAAGTGAAAAAATTTTAGAGACTTAGTAATAAAATTTCCCAAAAAATAAAAGACTGCTAGCTGAAGTGCTATTTTTCAATTGGGAATACACATATCCCATTCCAAAGTCAAACTGCATATTCTGCATTTTCCACACAGTATAATCTACCACCAAAGAATATTCTGTGTATTTTCCAAATGAAATAAGACCATCAATTTTTATAGGAATACTTTTACTATTTTTTAGGTTAATACCCCCAAAGACATAGCCACTGATTACTTGTTCTTTAAAATAAGGACTTGCAAATTCCAAGGGAGAGTGAATAATCTTTCCATAAAATCTTGAAGGATCACTAAAAGTATAAATTCCACCATTATTTTTAGAACTCAAAACTCCATAAACACCAGCCCCTAGATCAAAGATCTTATAAGTAAATTTTTGATCCAACCAAAGAAGACCTGCAACAGAATCGCTTGCGCTGAGCAAATTGCCATTTAAACTAGAAGTATTTCCCAACTGAAAGATTCCTCTAAGCTTTGTAACACTTTTCCAATCCCCTGAAATAACACCGGTATATCCAATATCCCCACCAAGTTGAAATAAAACTCCATTACGATTTGGCAGTCTATTAAATGGTAATTGAGTATCTAAAAGAGTAAAGGCAGAAGTCTCAAAACTCCCATTACTATACTTAAGACCCAAAGCAAAAACCTCACCCCATTTCCCCATAATATTTTTCTTACTTGTTGGATAATAACTACCAATTATGTTTGTCCCATATAAACTAAAAAGAGTATTCTTATGATCTCCTGTCAATAGCATAGAATCCATAAAAATACCCCAATAAGTGAGATTATCTACCTTCAATTGAGCAGAAGCTCCTTGAATATTACCTGCTATATAGTCAAAATCAACAAAGTTTGTATTAAATCTACCCAAAGCAAATTCTAATCTTGAATTGGCATAATGTGCAAAGATATCAGAAACATCTCCACCATCTCCAATACCACTATAATTTAAATCTCCATAGCTTGTTTTAGTAGCATTAAAGACATTCCATCCACCAATAGCACCTAAACCAAAACTCCAGCCATTGTCTAAAATAAATTTAGCACCAACATGAGCCATCAAATTACCATAGCTATGAGAAGAACCCACTCCTTGATTATACAATCCACCTAATGCACCAAATGACTTGATTTGCACATCCTCAGAAGAAAACAAAAAAACATTAAATAATAAAAACCATACAATCTTTCTCAAACTAAATCCCTTAAACCTAAATTACTCTGATTACTAAGTGTAATTCTAAGGAATAAAACTAATAAAATCAAGAGAAAGATTAGAATTTATATTGAACAAACCCTCGAATAAGAATATACTCTTTGCCCCCAAAATAATCTACAGCTTCGCTCTTATTATCCATACCAATTGCTGCAATACCCAATTCCAAACCACTTAGCTTTTTAAGTGGTGTCCCGGAAGTTTTTATCTCCCAGTTAAAGATGTTCTTCCCACTAATAAAAGTATTTCTTATTGCTGCATGTACTTTAAAATAGCTTTTCATCTCATATTTAAGAAAACCATAAACTGTGATTGCATCCCCCCAAAACATCCCTACAGGTCTTTCAAAAACTGTATGTTGCCCAAATGCATCAATCCTTGAAGCACCATCAGAATCAGTAGCTGAAAAACCCATTCCTCCTTCCAAACCATTCCAATACACTGAGCTATCTAGCATAAATAAGAAGCCAGCTCCAGCATTGGGTCCATACCACCCTTTATCCTGGATGTATGAGACAAAATCGGTACTCGCTTTGAAATAAATGGAATGTGGTAAAGGTAGATTTGTAGAAGCCTTAAAAGCCGCGGTAAAAAAGACTCCTGGTGCAAAATAAAAATAAGGGGTTATTGTTAGGGGAAAGTTAGGAATATCAATTGCACCTCTTAAAAGCATTGCACCAACCACGCGATACATTTTTCTAAAACCACTATTATAGTAGTTCTCTGTATAAGCATTTCTAAAAGCCCAAGTAAAGTTTAAAGAAATATTGTTTAATCCATCATAATCTACACTTATACCTTCTGTGTTATGAGTTATCCATTCCTCATCAATCTGATATCTACCTACTCTTATTCCAAATTTTTCATATTGATTGTAAAAATCCCCATACAAATTTGTTATTGTAAAAATGTCTTTATTTCTAGAAAATCCCCCAACATTCTGCTCAAATAGCTTAGCATTTAACCAAGCTTCCATACCTATCTTATATCCCCTATAACGAAGAGTTTGATAAGCCAATGACATATTTAAATCAACAAATGTAGGTTCTCTATTTGAGGCTTGTTGAGCATATGAGCCAACATGACCATTAAGATATCCCTGTTTAAAGGCTTCTTCAATTGTCCTAGCATCAGTATCTTGTGCCACAATAAAGTCTCCAAGACAGCAGATTAACACCATTATGGATAAAAAAAATCTCAACATTAACTTCCTTGCTACTTTACATTTAATCCTAAAAGTTTTGGTGCAATGCAAAATCACTTTATCAAATTCTTTGCAAGAATAAGCAATTTCAGTTCCATTAAAATCAAATTCAACAATAAGAGCAATTTCAATAAAAAATTGAATTCCAAAACTTGATTTAATTACACTAAAGTTTTATAATACAAATACACTTAATTTTAAAAATAAAGTTCAAGGATACAAACCCAATGAAAAAAAGTCTTTATGAAACTCTAGAAATATCCGAAAATGCAAGTCCTGAGGAAATAAAAAAAGCCTATAGAAAACTTGCAAGAAAATATCATCCAGACATTAATAAAGAAAAAGATGCCGAAGAAAAATTTAAAGAAATAAATGCTGCTTATGAAATTTTGAGCGATGAAAACAAAAAGGCTCAATATGACCAGTTTGGGGATAGTATGTTTGGGGGACAAAACTTCAGCGATTTTGCTAGAAACCAAGGTAATATTAACCTTGATGATATTCTCTCATCTATTTTTGGAAGTAGTGGTGGATTTGGTGCTGGGAATAGGAGTTTTTTTGGGGGTGGTTTCAGTAACTTTGGAAGTTTTGATGGTTTTTCTCAAAGTCTTGATGTTCATAGTAGTCTTAATATCCCCTTTAAAACTGCAATTCTTGGAGGGAAAGAACATATTCAATTACAATATGATAGTTTTGACATCAAAATACCTGCGGGTATTAAAGATGGGGAAACTATCAGAGTAAGGGGTAAGGGCAAGGGAAATGGGAACTTTAGAGGTGATTTATTGTTAAAAATCCAAATCATTGAAGACCCCACTTATACAAGAGATGGGGATAATCTTATCAAACAATGTGATATACCTCTTAAAGTTGCCCTATTTGGTGGAACTGTTAGTGTAGAGACACTCTATAAAGAAATTAAGCTCAAAATTCCAGAGAATACTAAAAATAATCAAAAATTTAGAATCAAGGAATTAGGTGCTAAAAATCGAAAAAATGGGCAAATGGGAGATCTTCATCTTAAGATAAATGTTATAATGCCACAACTACAAGATCTTTCCAAATCTCTACAAAAAAAGTTAAAAGAAGAATTGTCAGATCAAATTTAATCAAGGAGGTTTTCTTATGTATAGTTATGATGAACCTGTTTATCTAATTAGTGTAGTTGCTAAAATTTTAGAAATCCATCCACAAACACTAAGACAATATGAAAAGGAAGGGTTAATTGAACCAGGAAGAACTGATGGGAAAATGAGGCTTTATTCTCAACGCGATATTGATAAAATCAAAACAATCTTAAGACTCACTAGAGATATGGGTGTAAATCTTGCAGGAGTAGATATTATCTTAAGATTAAAAGAAAAGCTTGATGAATTAGATAGTATTAATGAAGAACTTCGTAATAATTTCCAAAAAAAGTCACAAAATAGTGGCAATATTGGTGTAAAACAAAATTCCTATGAAGTTATTTTATTTCGTAAAAATAAATGAAGAATCTTGCAAAGTTATTATGTCCAGATAGGATTGAAGACTTTGTAGGACAAGAGCATATCTTATCACAAAATTCTTATCTTTCTTTGGCCATAAAAAATAGACAATTTCCCCATAGTTTTTTTTATGGCCCCCCTGGCAGTGGTAAAACAACACTAGCAAAAATTATAGCCAAAGAGTTAGGTCAGGAGTTTTTAGAATTTAATGGTGTAGATTTTAGATTAGAAAATTTAAGAACACAGCTAAAAAAACTCTCTCTTATCTCAAAGCCTGTTGTTTTTATAGATGAAATCCACCGCTTAAGCAAGACTCAACAAGAATTTTTACTTCCCATAATGGAGAATTATCAAGCTATTATCATTGGTGCAAGCACAGAAAATCCATTTTATACACTTACCCAAGCAATCAGATCACGAAGTTTTTTGTTTGAGCTTTATCCTCTCTCAAATCCCCATCTTGAAAAAATTCTCCACAAAGCTCTTACTTTACATTCCTGTGAAATCACAGATGATGCAAAGCGATATTTAATTGAATCTAGCAATGGAGATGCTAGAGCGATGCTTCATTGCCTAGAACTCTCAATCTTAAATCCTCCCATCACTCTTGAAAAATTAAAAACCATACGACCCAATTATTTAGGGGATGGCAGTAGTGAAAAAAATACGCACTACAATCTTATTTCAGCTCTCATAAAATCTATTAGAGGGAGTGATTTAGATGCTAGTATCTATTATCTTGCACGCCTGATTGATGGTGGAGAAAGTGCAGATTTTATCGCCAGACGCTTAGTAATTTTAGCAAGTGAAGATATAGGAAATGCCAATCCAAATGCGATAAATCTCGCCACATCAACTCTAGTGGGTGTTTCTAAAATTGGTTATCCAGAAGCAAGAATCTTGCTTGCACAATGTGTAATTTATTTTGCAAGCTCTCCAAAATCCAACACAGCATATCAAGCCATTAATTCTGCACTTGATTTTGTAAAAAACAATCAAAAAGCATCCATACCAAAAAATATATTGCCTAATTCAAAAGATTATTTATATCCTCATAATTTTGGTGGTTGGGTACAACAAGAATATTTATCACAACCCTTGCATTTTGTAGAGCTCACTCAAAAAGGATTTGAAAAAACCCTAAAAGAGTGGGTAGAAAAAATTAAGCAAAAGCAATAATGATGCGACATCTTATTATTTTGGTTTTTCTGCTTACTTCTTTTGCCTACTCTGCATCAAAAATCAATAAGGACCTTAAAGATTTAACACTTGATGCAACCAGAGAGGGTTGGGACATAGCCTTTGATAGAATTGCTTTAAATTTATCCTCTACAAGTATTAAAAATCAAAAGCAATATTCTGGATTCTCCAATACCCATTTTAAAGGAGATTCTCAAATTATTGCCGAGGCTTCCTTATTATTTCATAGCAATTACTATGCAAAGCACTTTGTTATTTTCAATACTCTATATGGAGAATATGGTCGTAATATTATCTATCCATCTAATGGAAAAATGATTGATAATACAACTTTAGATAGAATAATTATTTCCACGGATTACACACAAAAAATATGGAATTTTGAGAATCTATGGGGAGGCTTTGATATGGGGCCTTATGCCCAATTATCTTATCAAACACAATTTTTTAAGCAAAACAACTCAAATCGTACTAATATTTTTCGACTTAACACGGGGATTAAACTATTTGATGGAAAATACCTAAAAAATTTTTATGTAAGTTTTTTTGGTGAAGAGGATTTTACCTACACAACACCAAGACAAAGTTTTGGTTTTAATACAGGTCTGAATATACAATATAGTTTTAATGAACATGTGAAACTTGTAAATTTTATAAGTTTTAAGCAATACATTATTAATAATTATCCACCAAGCTATAATCCTCAACTTGAACTTGAATGGAATCTAAGACTTGAGGCTTCCATATTTAAATATTTTAGCATTGCCCCCTCTTTAAATCTCTATCTTTTAAAGGGAAAATATTTTGAAAAGTCTGCAACCAACCTTCTATTAGGGGTATCACTTATTTATGGTCAAACTTTTATAGATTCTAAAATTGCCAAACGCAAAAAAGAAAAAGAATAATCTTTCAAAATCCTAAATATACTTAAGCCCCATTTTAGAATATAAAATTTTAAACTTTACGATAAAATAGCTAAAAAGCAAAAGGAAAAATGTGTTTAAGACACTGACACTTGCAAGTATCTATGAACTCCAAGGTTTTAAGGATGAGGCTCTTGTTATTTATGAAGAGATTCTCAATAAAGATCCCAATAATTTTGAAGCAAAACAAGCTATAACAAGACTAAAAAAGACACAAAAGAGTTCTATACAAGTCAACCAAAAAGCCAAAATGTTCTTTATAAATGCTCGTAACACAGAAGAACTCAAGACTTTTGAAAGGTGGTTAATGCAATGGAACTAAAAGATCTGATTTTACAAACAATTAATGAATTTGATGATGAAAATATAGATGTATCTCAAGGAGAATTTCCTACTAAAAAAGATCCAAATTCTCCAACTCAAAATCAAAGAATTGACATTCAAATTGATGCAAGATTTTTAGAGCTATTAAGAGAAAAAACTCTAGTGTTATTTGAAGGGTTGCAATCAAGCCAAACAAAAAATCTCTCTGACAAGCTTGACTTGGTTATTAACTATCTAGAATACCAATTATCCCTAATTGATGAAGCTTTACAAAAAAAGATTTAATTTAATGAGTCTTTAAATCTTTTTAAGCTAATATTCTTAGTCTTATGGAATTTAGAATTCTGTCTTACATAAAAATTTGGAGTATTTAAAATGCTAAATATATTAATGATCGAAGATGATATGGAGTTGGCAGAAATCTTAAGCGAGTTTTTAGAGCAACATGGCGTGAAAGTAACAAATTATGATGAGCCATATACTGGTATGAGTGCTCTAGCAACGCATAATTATGACCTTTTATTACTTGATTTAACTCTGCCTAATTTAGATGGCCTAGAAGTATGTAAGAGAGTGGCTAAGCAAAAAAATATCCCTATTATAATCTCATCAGCAAGAAGTGATCTAGATGATAAAGTTAAAGCATTAGAATATGGTGCGGATGATTATATTCCAAAGCCTTATGATCCTCAAGAACTTTTAGCAAGAATCCATTCTCTTTTAAGACGCTATAACAAAAAAGAAGTAAAAAGTGAGCAAAAAGACAAAGATAATATTTTTAGAATTGATAAAGAAAGTAGAGATGTGTATTTCAAAGACAAAAAAATTGATTTGACTCGTGCAGAATATGAAATCCTTACGCTTTTAATCAGCAAAAAAGGTCATGTGTTTTCACGAGAAGCAATCGCAATTGAATCTGAATCTATTAATCCTGAAAGCTCAAATAAGAGCATAGATGTTATTATCGGGAGATTACGAGCAAAAATAGAAGATAATCCAAAAAAACCACAATATATAATTTCTGTGAGAGGTGTTGGGTATAAGCTAGAAGCCTAATTTAAGAATGATTAAAAACTCAATTTTTTTAAAGATTACTTTATTATTCCTGTTTGCCTTAGTTAGCTTTTTTGCTTTTTCTTTCTATTTTATAAGATTTCAAATGGATATTGAATCTAAGCAAGTCGTAGCAAAATATAAGCAATTTACTACAGTGATTAATCATATTGTAACTAGTAATGGTGATTTAAACACAGTTGAAAAATTTTTAAAGGAGTTGGGTTTTGAAGTCACCAAAGATGAACAGATCAAAGAAATACTACTAAACTACAATCCTCTACCCCCTGTTTTTGGTGGATTATTTGCAAAAACAATCCAAATAAAAAATGAAATCTATATTCTATTGGAAACACAGGATAAGGCTGTCTTATATAAAGATACCTATGGCACAAATTATCAAACCTACTATTTTATTACTCTTGTTGGAATCTTTTTACTTGTTTTTATCTTTGCACTTTTAATCCGAAGATTATTGCCATTAAGAAAATTACGACTTCAAATTAGAAAATTTGCAAATGGGGATCTTAATGTAGAATGCAAGACAAAGCAGTCTGATGAAATTGGAGAATTGGCAAATGAGTTTGATAATGCCATTAAAAAAATTACTGCTTTAAGCGAATCTAGATTCTTATTCTTAAGATCCATTATGCACGAGCTTAAGACCCCCATTACAAAAGGAAGAATTACTGCAGAGATGGTCGAGAATACTCTTCACAAAGAACGATTAATTTCTGTTTTCAAACGGCTTCAAATCCTTATTGATGGACTTGCCAAGATGGAGCAGATTACTTCAAAAAACCTTAATATTACAAAAGAAGAATTTTTGCTTGAAGATTTGATCGAACATACAAAAAAGATGCTTCTGATTGACAAAATGGAAGTAGATCCAATTGTTTTAAATAATCCCAATGATGTAATTAAGGCAGATTTTGAGCTCTTTGCAATGGCTGTTAAAAATCTATTGGATAATGCTATTAAATATAGTACGGATAAAAAAGTATATATAGAAACAAAATGCTTTGATTTGATCATATCCAATAGAGGTGAGGCATTAAAAGAGGATTTCAATCAATACTTTAAGCCCTACTTTAGAGATCAACACAAAAATACACAAGGGGGATTTGGTCTAGGAATTTATATCATCAAAAATACTCTTGATACTCAAGGATTTAATCTAGATTATCAACATGAAAATGGAATAAATTACTTTATAATTCGCGATTGTATCGTAGAAAATTTTTGTGTAGTTCCTAAAAAGAAAACATCAGATCAACAGGAGGAAAAGATTGAAACAATGGAATGAAGAGTGTGCTGTTGTAGGAGTTTATAATGTCAAAAACTCTGCATTAAAAAGCTATTACGCTCTTTTTGCAATGCAACACAGAGGTCAAGAAGCTAGTGGTATTAGCTCCAGTGATGGGACAAAAATCTATACACATAAGGGAAATGGTCTAGTCACAGAAATTTTTAATGAGAAGAATCTGCAAAATCTTGTTGGAATGTCTAGTATTGGGCACAACCGCTATTCTACTGCAGGAAAAGATTCTAGTGGTGATGCTCAACCTATCTTTGCAAAGTACAGTCTTGGAGAAATTTCTGTTGTGCATAATGGAAATCTTACAAATGCAAAAATGATACGCTCAGAATTAATCAAGAATGGAGCAATCTTTCAAAGCCATCTTGATACAGAAAATTTAATTCATCTGATCGCTCAAAACAAAAAAGAAAAACTCTTAGAAAGGATTATAGATTCTTTAAAGATAATTGATGGAGCTTATGCTCTTGTTTTTTTATCTAGAACAAAAATGTTTGCAGTTAGAGATCCTTATGGACTGCGCCCACTATGCCTTGGAAAGATTACAAATGAAGATGGAAGCATTGGTTATATTGTGGCTAGCGAAAGCTGTGCCTTTGATCTCATAGGAGCAGAATACATTAGGGAGATTGAAGCAGGGGAAATGGTTATCTTTGAGGGATTGGGTGAAAAATATATCTCTCCTCCAAAATCCATACAAGTTTTAAAACCAAAGAAATATCCCTGTGTCTTTGAGTTTATTTATTTTGCAAGACCTGATAGCAAGGTCTTTGGAAAAAATGTCTATGAAATTAGGAAAAATATGGGCAGAGAGCTTGCAAGAGAATATAAATTACAAGCTGATATGGTAATACCTGTTCCTGATAGTGGAGTTGCAGCAGCAATTGGATATGCAAAAGAAAGTGGAATTGATTTTGAATTAGGCATCATTAGAAACCATTATGTAGGCAGAACTTTTATTGAACCCTCACAGAGTTTAAGAGAGCTTAAGGTAAGATTAAAACTAAATCCAATTGCTGAATTAATAAAGGATAAAGAAATTATTGTGATTGATGATTCTGTGGTTAGGGGAACAACAAGCAAACAAATTGTTAAGATTTTAAGGCTTGCTGGCGCAAAAAAAATCCATCTCCTAATCAGTGCTCCTCAAACAATATCTCCTTGTTATTATGGAGTAGATACACCAAATAGCGATGAGCTTATCTGCGCAAATTATTCTCTTGAAGAAGTAAGAAACTTTATTGGGGCTGATACACTTGGATTTTTATCTCTTAAAGGACTTTCAAAAAGTCTTGGGGAACCAAATAGTAGCTTCTGTCAAGCCTGTTTTGATAAAAATTACATCGATGATTATACAAGAGGCAATCAGTGAGAGAGCTTCTTACTATTGGAAGATATTTTAAAAGTAAGTTTGGGCAAAGGATTAGGAAAATACCTATTTCATTGCAAGGCTTTACCTGCCCCAATATTGATGGCAGTATTACAAGAGGAGGATGTATTTATTGCAGAAATGAGAGCTTTTCGCCAAGTCTTATAAAACTTGATAAAAGCATTTCAACCAAGATGAACTTTAAAATAACTCATAATCCTATTTTAGATTTACAAATCAAACAACTCAAAGATCAATTTCACTGGCATGCTGATTTTCATAAAGACAAATTTTCTATCCAAAAATATATGATATATTTTCAGTCCTACAGCAACACTTATGCTCCTTTTGAAACACTTAAAGCGATCTATGATGAAGCCTTAAAGCTACCAAATGTTGTAGGTATGAGTATTGGAACTAGGGTCGATTGTGTGCAAGATGAGGTTTTAGATCTACTCCAAGAATATGTCAAAAACGGAAAGGAAATTTGGATTGAATATGGTGTTCAATCTGTTTTTGAAGAAACACTTAAACTCATCAATCGAGGGCATGGAATCTCTGGCATAGAAGATTTATTTAAGCAAACAAGAAAAAGAGGGATTAAAGTTTGTGCTCATTTAATTTATGGATTTCCTAAAGAAACTCCTGAAATGATGTTAGAATCTTTGAGACAAACCCTATCTTGGGGCATTGATGGCATTAAAATTCATCCACTTTATGTGCTCTCAAATACCAAACTAGCAAAAATGTATGATCAAGGAACTTATATACCAATTACTCTTGAGGCTTATGCTGATTTAGTTATACAGTCCTTAAAAATTATCCCTGAAGATATTGTCATTCAAAGAATTAGCTCTGGGGCTCATCATGAAACCTTAATTGCACCAAAATGGTGCTTTGATAAAAATATCCAGATGCGTTATATCAGAGAAAAACTCAAAAATATTGGAATTAAGTACTAGGAGAAACAATGTTTGCAAGACCAAGAAGACTAAGATTAAAGGAAAAAGTGAGAGATCTTGTATCAGAAACACGACTAGATTTAAAAGATTTTATTTATCCTTTATTTGTTATTGAAGGTAGTAATACTAAAAATCCCATTGCATCTATGCCTGATATTTTTCAAATGAGCATAGATCATATTCTTCAAGAATGTGAAAGTCTCCAAGAATTGGGAATTTATCATATTTTACTATTTGGAATCCCAGAACATAAAGATAATTGCGGAAGTGAGGCATTAAGCGATAGAGGGATTGTTGCTAGAACTATCCAAAATATAAAAAAACAATTTCCAAAAATGGTTATTAGTGCGGATTTATGCTTTTGTGAATACACAGATCACGGACATTGTGGAATTTTAGATTCCAAACTTCAAACAGTAGATAATGATGCAACACTTGAATTACTAGGACAGCAAGCCATTATTCTTGCAAATAGTGGAGCAGATATCATTGCACCTAGCGCAATGATGGATGGTATGGTTCTTACAATTAGAAACTATCTTGATAAAGCTGGATTTTATCATATTCCCATTATGAGCTATTCTACAAAGTTTGCAAGTGCATATTATGGACCATTTCGAGATATTGCACAATCTGCCCCTAGCTTTGGAGACAGAAAAAGCTATCAAGAAGATTATAGAAATCGCAGGGAAGCAATCTTGGAAAGCTTAAATGATGAAGCACAGGGGGCTGATATCCTTATGGTTAAACCTGCCCTAGCCTATTTAGATATCATCCGAGACATTAGAGAAAGAACCTTACTACCTCTTGCAGTTTATAATGTGAGTGGTGAATATGCGATGCTAAAACTTGCAGGAAAAAATGGATTGATTGATTATCAGCAAGCAATGCTAGAAACACTCACTAGTTTTAAAAGAGCTGGAGCTGATATCATCATTAGCTATCACACTAAAGAACTAGCATTACTAATGCAAAAAAATAAATAAGGAGAAAAAATGGGAAGAGCATTTGAGTATAGAAGAGCAGCTAAAGAAAAAAGATGGGATAAGATGAGTAAGATTTTTCCAAAGCTTGCTAAGGCAATAACTGTTGCTGCAAAAGAGGGTGGCTTAGATCCAATGATGAATGCAAAGCTTCGAACAGCCATAGCTAATGCAAAAGCACAAAATATGCCAAGAGATAATATAGAAGCTGCCATCAAAAGAGCTAGTGGAAAAGATGGAATATTTAGTGAAATTACATATGAGGGAAAAGCCAGCAATGGTGTTTTAATCTTTATTGAATGCACTACAGATAATCCAACAAGAACTATTGCAAATCTTAAAAGTTATTTTAATAAAACACCCAATGCTAGCATTGTTCCAAATGGATCACTTGAATTTATGTTCTCTAGAAAAAGTGTGTTTGAGTTTCAAAAACCTCAACAAGATATTGAAGAAGTTGAGCTTGAACTTATTGATTATGGACTCCAAGAACTCATAGAAGTGGAAGATTCTGATGAAAAATTATTTATTGCCTATGGTGATTATCAAGATTTTGGAAAATTAAATGAGGGGTTTGAAAAATTAGAAATTCCTATCAAAAAAGCTTCATTGCAACGCATTCCCAATAATCCAATCAATCTTACAGAAGAACAACTCAATGAAATAGAAAAACTCTTAGATAGAATTGAGGAAGATGATGATGTGCAGGCTATTTATACCAACATTGAATAAGAACAGATAAAAGAAGAGCGTAACCTCTTCTTTTATAAAACTAGAATCTATAAATATAATAAAGTGTAATAGACTGCTTTGGTCTAAACTTTGTTGTTGTTTTTAAACTTCCATTACCTGTATCAAAATCCCAACGAGTATTATTCTCACTAACTAGGTAATATTCTGCAAAGCGATAATTAACTCCAATTTGATGTTTCTTGTAATAGTAATACAATCCAACAATAGGATAAAGACCACTAGTAATTACACCTTGAGGTTTTTGAACCAACTTACTTAGCGCAGAGGTATTATTTTCACCTACAATGGCATTTCCCTTAACAGGAACACTCCATTCAAGTTCATATCCTCCTCCTATTAATCCTCCAAACACATGCTTTTGTGTCGCAACAAAATCCAAAAGAAGGCTTAATTCAATACTACCTTTAATGGGCCAATATTTCTGATAAACCTCTTCAATAGGAGTTATTTTAGCAGCTGTAATCCCTCCTCCCGTACCAGGTGTCTGTGCAGGAGTAAGCTCAATTGCTTTTAACTTTGTAGCTTTTAATGTCGCTGGGCTTCCTGCATCTATTAATCCACTAAGACGGAAACCAAATCTTTTACTAAAATAAAATTGATATCCTAAAATAAGTCCAGCATTTAAAGAAGGGGTTGTGCTCATAAGTTCTTGAAATCCAGAAATAACTTGAGAAATTTCAAGCTTTTTAAGAATAAGTTGTGTCCCTAACATAAAACCACTCTTATTTTTTGAATCCCTTAAATCAACTTCTTGATCCGCCTGCTGTGTGACAAGATCAACAACTGTGTCTATTTTTTTTCCACCTTCATTTAAAATAACATCCTCTAGTGTTTTATCCATATTCTTAGATGTATTAGAATCTATACTTTCCTTTGTTGTATTAGAAGATTTTAGACTATCTGGATTTCTAATATAGGGATCACTAAGACGCATCATATCAGTATCACTAAGTGCTATATAATGTAGATTCTTATCTAAGGTTCCTTTTTTCCCAACATTTTTTAATTCATTTGCATCTACATATGCGACAAAAGAACAATAAACAAATAAAATTTTATAAAGTTTTTTCACTCTATCTCCTCCATTTAAATTATATTAGGCTCATTTTAAACTAAAAATCCTAAATTAAAGGTCACTTTTGATTCATTCTAAGTATTCTAAAAAAATCATAGAAACCTTCAAAAAACCTCTATAGAATGAATTGCTTAAGCTGATAAGTAGTTATATCAAAGGGTTCAACTACATATATAAACCACCATTTACCTTTAACACCTCTCCTGTAATATAGCTTGCCCCATTACTTAGTAAAAATGCAACTGCATTTGCAATTTCCACACCACTTGCAAAACGACCCAACGGTATATTTTTAAGATAATATTCCTTAACATCTTCTTTTAATTCTGCTGTCATATCTGTTTGAACAAATCCTGGTGTTACGCAGTTAAATCTAACATTTCTAGAAGCACCCTCATATGCAAATGATTTACTCATAGCAATCATACCGCCCTTACTAGCTGCATAATTAGTTTGACCAGCATTTCCTCTTTCACCTATAATGGATGCGATATTTACTACACTACCAAATTTCTGCTTACTCATTACTTTCAAAGCTTCTCTACAGCCAATAAAGCTAGATTTCAAATTCGCATCAACCACTCCCATGAAATCTTCTACTTTCATTCGCAGTGCTAGCTTATCATTTGTGATTCCTGCATTATTTACCAAATATGACAATTCTCCATCACTTTGCACAATCATTGCAATTGCCTCACTAAAGGCAGCTTCATCGGTAGCATCAAAACAAATAATTGCAGCCTTTCCTCCATTTTTTTCAATTTCATCCTTCAAGGCCTCTGCTAATTCTGGCTTACTTCTATAGTTAATCCATACTTTTAGCCCATATGATGCCAAAATTCTTGCAATATCAGCTCCAATACTTTTACTTGCACCAGTAATCAGCACATTTTTACCATAAAATTGCATAAAAACCTCCGTCTTACAAAACTTATTTTGAGCAAAACTTTAATTCCAACTTTGAGTTACATCACTGAAGTTCTAATGTAGCATAACCCAAGATTAGTAATCTTGGGAAAGAATTTATAGCCTAGATTCATATCTGCGAAGCATATATAATCGCTTAAGCATCTTCTTCTTTGCATTAATCTTTTGCTTTTTCTTCTTCTCAGTTTGAGATTCAAAAAATCTTCTTGCTCGACATTCTGTCACCACAAGATTGCGATCTGTTTGCTTCTTAAACTTGCGATATGCTTCATCAAAGCTTTCGTTTTCTCTTACTTTAATGCCAGGCACTTAAATCACCTACTTTCTGAATTAAAATATTTTGGGGATTAAAAACCCCAGGCAGTATTCTATGATATTTTCTCAAAAAATCAAATACTAAAATAAACTTTTTTAGATATAATTGCAGTCGTTGTGTGTCCATAGCTCAGCTGAATAGAGCAACAGGTTGCGGTCCTGTAGGTCGGGGGTTTGAATCCCTCTGGGCATACCATAAAATAAATAAAACATAATTTAAATGGCTTATAAATTTATAAATCATATAAATCTGATAATTTTAATTTAAAGCGGTAGTGGTGACTACTAGGTAGTCGGTGTCTAAATATAATTATTATTATAGTTTTTCAAGGATTAAACCCATATCTTCCATGTTTAAAAAATTCTTACTTTCTATTTGTTTATCACTCTTTGTTATTCCTACACAACCACAATATCGCCTCAGTGCAAAAGATGCTTTTCAAATCTATGGAGATATCTTTCAATTTCTTCCATTAGCAGCTGCTACTTATTCTTTAATTTTACAAGACTACAAAGGTTTGGGACAGCTAGCCATAGGCTCTGGAAGTGCTTTAGCTATTACTTATGCAAGTAAACTTACATTTTCTGCAATTGCTAAAACTCATCCTAATATAGCTGCTATTAGCAAAAGACCTGATAGTGGTTCTTATGATGGTTTCCCATCAGGGCATACAGCTGCTGCTTTTTCTGCAGCAGGCTTTATGCAGCGCAGATATGGATGGAAATGGGGTGTTCCTACGACTATTCTTGCAACTCTTGTAGGTATCTCTCGAGTAACTTCAAAGAGACATTCTGTCACACAAGTAATTGCTGGGGCAATACTAGGTTATGGCCTATCTTACCTTGTCTCAAGCAAATACCTTGGGAGAACAAATGTTAATATAAATGTTGATTCTCAAGAACTTGATAATGGAATAACAGACAATCAAGTTTCTCTACTCATTTATCATAGATTCTAATCTAGTTTAGCTATTTTTGCAAAATCCTTGGAAGTGTAATGCCTGTTTGAGCCTGATATTTCCCATTTTTGTCTTTATAACTAAATTCACATACCTCATCACCCTTTAAAAACAAAACTTGCGCAATCCCTTCATTAGCATATATCTTAGCAGGCAATGGAGTTGTATTAGATATTTCTATGGTTATTTGCCCTTCAAACTCTGGTTCAAATGGGGTCACATTTACAATAATTCCACAACGAGCATAAGTACTCTTTCCAAGACATATTGCTAAGACATCTCTAGGCATTCTAAAATATTCTACTGTTCTTGCTAATGCAAAAGAGTTGGCAGGCACGATACAAAAACCTTCTTTTGTTGCATCAACATCGACAACATTTTTATCATCAAATTGTTTTGGATCTACAATTGTTGTGTTAATATTGGTAAAAATTTTAAATTCATGTCCGACCCTAATATCATAGCCATAGCTACTTAAACCATAACTAACCACTCCCCTACCTATTTGTTTTTCACAAAATGGCTCAATCATTCTGTGCTTTAAACTCATCTCCCTAATCCAAATATCTGATTTTAAACCCATCTTAAATTCCTACTATCAATCGTATTTTATACTTCAAATTTATGGTATTATACCAGAATCAAAGCCCCGAAGCTTATCTTAGATATACATAAAGGATAGATATGAATTTAAAAGAAATTAAGGATTTAATTGAGATCTTTAATAAAAGTGAGATTTCTAAGTTGAAAATTAAGCAAGAACCATTTGAAATAGAGCTTGAAAAAAATATATCCTTAAATGAAACTTTCAAAACTATACCTGTTATAGAAACATCTGCAATCAAACAAAATGTTATTCAACATACAGAAAACCCACAAGCACAAATCACTCCAAGCAACACTTCTAACACACAAGATTACATTCTTTCTCCTATGGTTGGGACTTTCTATCATTGTCCTTCACCTGGAGCAGCACCTTATGTTAAAGTTGGTGATACAATCAAGAAAGGACAAACCATAGGTATTGTTGAAGCAATGAAAATTATGAATGAGATTGAAGCTGAATATGATTGCAAGGTAGTTGCAATTGAAGCTAGCGATTCTCAACCTGTAGAATTTGGTTCTAAACTCGTGAAAGTAGAGAAAATATAATGAGTAATGTGCAAAAAAAGCAAATAAAAAGAATCCTTATTGCCAATAGAGGGGAGATTGCTCTAAGGGCTATCCGAACCATTCAAGAGATGGGAAAAGAGGCAGTTGCTGTTTATTCTACAGCAGATAAGGATGCTTATTATCTTGATGTAGCTGATACAAAAATCTGTATAGGTGGTCCAAAATCAAGTGATAGTTATTTAAATATACCTGCGATTATGAGTGCTGCGGAACTTTTTGATATTGATGCCATCTTCCCTGGCTATGGTTTTTTAAGTGAAAATCAGAATTTTGTTGAAATCTGTTCTCATCATGAAATTGAATTTATTGGCCCAAGTGCTGATGTGATGGTTTTGATGAGTGACAAATCAAAAGCAAAAGATGTGATGAAGGAAGCAGGTGTTCCTGTCATACTTGGAAGTGATGGGGCATTAAAAAATTACCAAGAAGCTCAAGAGGTTGCTAAAAAAATTGGCTATCCTGTGATTATTAAGGCAGCAGCTGGTGGTGGTGGTAGAGGTATGCGTGTAGTAGAGAATGAAAGTCTTTTAAAAAACCTCTATCTAGCTGCAGAAAGTGAAGCTTTAAGCGCTTTTGGAGATGGAACTATCTATATGGAAAAGTTTATACTAAATCCAAAGCATATTGAGGTTCAAATCCTTGCAGATAAACATGGTAATGTTATCCATGTTGGAGAGAGGGATTGTTCTGCTCAAAGAAGACAGCAAAAACTTATTGAAGAAACTCCTGCTGTAGTTTTAGATGAAGAAGTAAGACAAAAACTATTAGAGACAGCTGTTAAAGCAGCAAAGCACATTGGATATGTAGGTGCTGGTACTTTTGAGTTTTTACTTGATGCAAACAATAAAGATTTCTATTTTATGGAAATGAATACAAGATTGCAGGTTGAGCATACAATTAGCGAAATGGTAAGCGGTCTTGATATGGTGGAGTGGATGATAAGAATTGCAGAAGGCGAAAAATTACCTTCTCAGGATTCTATTAAATTTCAAGGACATGCTATAGAATGTCGTATCACGGCAGAAGATCCTGTAAAGTTTTATCCTTGTCCTGGGAAAATTACCAAATGGATTGCACCTGGTGGAGCCAATGTTCGCCTAGATACCCATGCTTATGCTGGATATACAGTTCCTATGTATTATGATTCAATGATAGGCAAACTCATTGTATGGGGAGAAAATAGAGAAAAAGCAATAGAAAGAACCAAAAGAGCTTTAAAAGAGTTTTGTATCGAAGGGATTAAAACTACTATACCTTTTCATCTAAAAATGATGGATAATAAAGACTTTAGAAAAGCTAAAATCCATACAAAATATCTTGAACAGAATATGGAATGAAAAATGCTTGTAAGTCTTATGAGATATTTAGAAATTTGCAATTTATAAGGAATGATCAATGAAAATCACTTCTCACACAGCAATGACAGCTAGAATGCCTCATAAGACAGAACAAGAGGTCAAAAAAGAATTAAAAGAAAGTATTAATACTTCAAAGAAGGATTCTTTAAAAATCAATACCAATAACTATGCTAGTGATGTCAAAGAAATTAATCTAAGCATTGGCTCTTTGCAAGTTGCAGAAAAATCATTACAAAAGCTTCAAGAACAGGCTAAATATTTAATCAACCAAAAAGACTTATCTTCAAAGGAATACAAAAGCCTTAATAGCATTTTTCAAACAAGCACTTTTAATGGCAAGAATGTCTTTGATAAAGATTATAAAAGCCTTTCATCAAATCTTGATATTGATTACTCAAAAATTAAAGAGTATGTAAGATCATCTCAAGATATTCAAGGACTTAAAAAGCTAATTCAAGAAACAAAAATACAACAAAATCAAACAAAAAAAGCTATTAGTGTCTTACAAAACAAGCTAAATAACTCTCTTGCTACTAGCAAAAATTATAATCACTTAGATTCTAGTATGCTCTCAAAAAATGGTTTTAAAAATGCACATGATACACAAAACCTATCTCTTAATCGTGTCCTAGAGCTCCTAGCCTAATGCTACCCTATAGCACCCAATTGATTGAGCAAGATGATATTGATGCGATCAATGAGGCTCTTAGAGGATCATTATTAACTCAAGGGCATACTGTAGAGAAGTTTGAAGAATATCTTTGTAGATTCTGTGATGCAAAATATGCCCTTGCTTTCAACTCTGCTACATCTGCACTCTATGCAGCATATAATATTTGTGATCTAAAAGATTCTGAAGTAATTACCACCCCAATTAGCTTTGTTGCCACCAGCAATATGATTTTACAAAATAATGCTACCCCTGTGTTTTGCGATATTAAAAATGATGGCAATATTGATGAAAAAAAAATCAACTCTTTAATCACACCAAAAACTAAAGCAATTGCTTCAATAGATTATGGTGGAAAAAGTGTTGAAGCACTGCAAATCAAAGAACTTGCTAAAAAAAATGATTTGATTTTCATATCAGATAGCTCACACTCTTTAGGTAGTAGATTCAAAAATCAAAAAGTAGGCTCTATTGCTGATATAAGTATTTTTAGTTTTCACCCCCTAAAGCCTATCACAACTCTAGAAGGTGGGGCATTGCTTACAAACTCTCAAGATTTTTATGAAAAAGCAAAGCTTATACGATCTCATGGTGTAATTAAACAGAAGCTTTGGCATTATGATGTTTTAAGCAATGGTTTTAATTTTAGAATGAATGAAATTCAAGCCACGCTTGGAATTACACAACTTCAAAAGCTAGAGAGATTCATACAAATTCGCGAAGAAATTGCTTCCTTTTATGATGATTTCTTCAAAGATAACCCTTATTTTGATACAACCCACCAAAATAATCTCTACACATCAAGTAATCACCTCTACCCTATTTTATTAAAAAAAGAACTTTGGGAGAAAAAGGAAAAGATTTTTCATCAACTTTTAGAAAACCAAATTGGTGTTCAGGTTCATTATAAGCCTATTTATCATTTTTCATTTTATCAAGATAAATTTTCCAATCTCTTCTTGCCCCAAGCCGAAGATTTTTATAATGCAGAAATTTCAATTCCCTGTCATCAAAAAATGGATCTTACTCTTGCAAAAAAAGTGGCTCAAAAAATTCTTAGCATTTTAGAAAAATTCTAATTTGGAATTGTTTTTGCTTCTACTCCAAAAAGAATGGAGTAGTCATGCAGATTCAAACCAACTTAAATATGCAAAAGAATCCTTTCCAAGAGTTATTTAGCGCAAAACAAGGTGTAAATAAAGTCCAGCAAGCTCCAGAAACTAAACAAATTACTCAAGAAATACACTCTAGCTTAAAAGAAAATGAGAACAAGCGTCAAACTTATGGTTTTTTAGTATTAGAGTTGATGAGCGATTCAGAATATCAAGCTTTTCAAAGAGCAACAGCGGGAATGAGTGAAAGTGAAAAGATGATGGCGGCCCAATCTCTTTATTCTCTTACTAATTTTTATAATGGAAATAGAAAAAATAAAAATCTAAATCTCTATGATACTTTTAATGTGCAAGACTTTATTACTCGATATAAGAATGCATCTATCACACAAAATCAAATTGATTTGAATACTTAAGCTGATTTTTATCTATTTTTTCATAGAATTACACTTTCAAATCTACGGAGTTATGTCAAGGTAGCTCAGCTGGTTCAGAGCGCTGGTCTCATAAGCCGGAGGTCGGGGGTTCAAGTCCCCCCCTTGACACCATTTTAAAAAAGGTAGGGAGAAACAAGGACACTCTAAGAGGAATTAGCCTTTTGAGCATCTTATTTGCCTTGATGATCTATTCTTGATAACTTGCTTACCAAAAATCTATCTCAGCGATTATTTGTCCTCCTTATTCAAAATTTCACAATACTAACACAAAACTTAGTTTATCAATCAAAAATTTTTATAAAGTTTTTACACAGTTTTACTTCTTCAAAAATGTTTTTAATATGTTGTTAATTATTATATATTTAGTAGTCTTGTGAAAAACTGCGACTTTTTATTTTTAAAAACCTCTTAAATACCGATATCTAGGGAATTATAAAAGATAAAAATTATTCACATATGCTAAAAATAATTTATATATTTTTGGGGAGTCTGCAAAATCATTTTTTATATATTTTTGGGGAATGATAACACTCTAAGAATCAACTTTATTTAATCTTTTTATTGCCCTAGCATCAATTTCATAAAACTCTCTATATTTTGAAATTTCTACATCAAAATACCTTAACAACTCGAGCAGAATACTAATTTCATATTTAAAAAGTTCGTTTCCATATTCAACTTCATATTTTTTTAACAACCTTTAATCCTGACATGTAATATTCCTTTATTTTAAATTTATAATATTATTATATAGCCTATTTTAGGGGTTTTCAAATGGGTATAAATACTATTATTTAATACTTATTTAATACTTATTTAATACTTATTTAATACTTATTTAATACTTATTTAGTAATGATTTAAGAAAAATATACAATAGTATGAGCTTTTAATAAAAGAATATTGTGGGTTTAAAAAATAAATCAAGATAAGATATTTTACTCCATATATTATTTTCTACTTAAAATCTTCATCTTCCAAAAAATCCCTACTTGGTTCTATAACAACATACTTTTTTCCATTTAAATCATATTGATAGATACTATCTAGTTCAAAAAAATATCCCTCTAAATTACTATCCCTTGTAATAATTTCTATATCACCTAATTCTTTTTGGATATCTTGTAAAAATAAGATTGCTTCGCTAATATTCATATTTTAATCCTTTGTTTTGATATAGGGTTATTTTATTTCTTGTTTTAGGGGTTTTCAAGTAGGTGTATAACTATTATTTAGTAATTGTTTAATACCTGAAGTAGTATGGTATTAAGATCTTTTTCCTTTAAAGCAGTTTCTTTTATTTGGTTACAAATTATACACATGAAATCCGAGTAAAATAAAAGCAGGAATATCTAATCTATGATTTTGATAGAATTACTAAACTTTTTATTGAGGTATAAGAATGGGAAAATATGTTAAACCAGAATTTAAGAAAGAAACTTTTAATTGCCCACATTGTGGAGCATTTGCTCAAATAGCATGGAATGATTTATATAACTATTATCAAGACATTCAACTAAGGAATGGATATTATGTTGCTATGGGTGCTTGTTGTCAAAAGGAAATGATTTGGCAAAAAAGCAACAATGACACCAAGATGATTTATCCAAGGCAACTAGCTACCCCTCCAATAGAAGATATGCCAGAAAAAGTTAAAGAAATCTATAAAGAGGCTTCTTTAGTTTTAGGAGATTCTCCTAGAGCTTCTTGTGCTTTGTTGCGTTTGGCATTGCAAGAGTTAATGATCTATCTTCGAGATAATTACGAAGATTACAGAGATTTAAAGGGCAAAAAAATTGATGATGATATAGGAATTCTTGTCAAAAACCATAATCTTTCAGTAAACATTCAAAGGGCACTTGATAGTATTAGAATCATAGGAAACAATGCAGTGCATCCAAAAGAATTGGATATTAATGATAATCCAGATATTGCAGAAAAGCTTTTTAAGATGATTAACTTAATTGTTAAGGAAATGATTACGAGACCTAGAGAAATTAATGAGTTATATGCAACAACACCTCAGGGGGCTAGAGATGCTATTGAAAAAAGAGATAGTTAATTAGAAGATTATAAAAAGGGAAAAGAAATTTTCATCTCCCCCTGCTTCTTGTCTTACACTGATTATCTTGTTTAAAACAATATTTCTTTTTTTCTTGCTTATGTTGATTTAAAAAAATATCTAAACGCCCTAATTCAATCTCTTGCTGAGTTTTAGCTAACTTTTTAAACTCACTTAAATTATTTTCTCTTAGGATTGAAATATATAAGGGTTTTTGTTCTTTTTGTATGACAAAAGGTGTGATTTCATTTTCGATACAAAAATAAAACATTAAAAGTCTTCCTACTCTTCCATTACCATCACTAAATGGGTGGATTTTTTCAAAATGGAAATGTGATTGCAATATAGCTTCTAATTTTTCATCATCACTCTTAGATTGCTTGATTTGATAGTCTAGGTTATTTAACATTTCTTGTAAATGCGTGGGAACAAGATAGGGTTTGCTTGTTTCAAAATCTGCTCCTACAATGAGATTAGGGATTGTTTTAAATTGTCCTTTATTATCAATTAAATTATCCATCAAAACACTATGCAACTCTTTAATCTGGTGGATATCAATACTTTTTTTATCCCTTAAATTTTGCTCATAAAGCTCTAAGACTTTAGGAATTACAAAGCGATAATTTCTTACTTCAAAAAATTCTCTCTCACTTGTTTGATTGGGTATAAAATTTTCAAGAATAATACTTGCAGTTTGATTTTGTGTAAGAGTGTTTCCCTCAATGGCAGTGCTATGATGTGCCATTCTGATAGTTAAATCTTTTAAATACTCTTCGTTTTTTAAAGCTTGAAACAATTTTATTCTCCTTATTTTTATTAAATTATTATAACCCTTAACAACATTGTTTCAAATCAGCAGACATCATTTTTCACTGCATTTTTAAAACTCTCTTTATAGTTTTCTAAAAGCTTGATAAAAAATCTTACCTTCCCATCTTTTAAATAACTTGTCATTGAAATAATGCCTAAATCTTTTAATTTTGATAAGAAAATATTTGTGCCATTTCGCTCACATTTGGTTCTAATAAAATAATCTAGTTCTGTTTTTAAGCAACCACCACTATCGCTCATTGCATTATTTTTCTCTAAAAAAGCAATAATCATTTTAAAAACTTTCTCACGCTCTTTTCTAAAGCGTCTATAATTATTTGTCATTCAGCCTCCTAGCTTTAAATAATATTATGATATAAACCCCTTATTGGTTTTTCAAATGACCTAAACACTTATAAAACGCTATTTAATATTGAAACCTTAACTTCATCACTTGCTCTTGTATAAAACTTTGATGTGGTTGTGATATTACTATGTCCTAGAAGCTCTTGAATAATTTTTAAATCTACACCTTGGCTAACTAAGCAATCTCCAAAACTATGTCTAAAAATATGACAACCGCTTTTTTTATGATCGATTCTACATTTTGCTAAAAAGCGATTGACTTTGCTATAAAAGGCAAGATAAGTTGCAGAGTAGATTTTATCTGCTTTTCCCTGCAATAGAAAAAAGCTACTTTCTTTTTCCTTGGTATTTTGTTCTTGTGTCTTTATATCATCACTCATATTGCTCTCCCCAAACTCTAGTTTTTCCATTTGACCATTTGTATTAAGACTTAGCACCAGATTTTAATATCTTTCTTACTTAAAACTTTTTAATTTCTGATGATGAAATTTTACACAATTAATCTTTAATCAACCTAAGTAAAAACCCATTCATCAGGGCTCTTTTAACAGAATCAAAACAAAAAAAACAAGGGAATAAAAATCATTCCAATTCAAGATTTTATAATTTTGTGTAATGTATCTTTAGAGCCAATATCACTATTTACATCTCTGCAAAAAGAAGTGGAAAAATTCTGTGAATTTCCTCCTATAGACCATAAGACAAAAACCTCCACCAAAGGAAGTCATAGGAGTAATATTTGTACCTATGAGATAAAAAAGAGGTTATTATTTTAAAACTGATATTTTAAGCCCACATTTCCCAATACACCAAAATAGTTTGGATTGATAGGACTTAGCTCTGCACTAATTTGATAATTTAAAAATAACGAATCACCAAAAGACACATTCCCCAAATAAGTGAGCCCGACATACAAGTCCTGCATATTGATTCTATAGTCTAAAGGTGCAGATGTCCCTATACCTACCTTTCTATGCCCTATTGTTTGTAGGTTATATTTTAAATTCATCTGCAAGATATTTTCTATTTTTTGAGTGGAGATGTTATACTCTAGCCCAACCTCGATATTTGGGATCCCCTGATTGATCTTTTCAAAATGAAATACATCATTATTAAGGCTTCCTGGAATATAAAAATGCTGATACCCCAAACTTACAACAGGTTTTAGAGCTTGATAAAGATTAGTGCTTTTTTGCAACAAAAATCTATATTTATAAGTTAAGCTTGTATTTGCAAGAAAATCTGTAGTTGAGGTTGTCGCATTTAACTCATTTAATTGAAAATTAGAAACAATTTTTGTGGTTTTTTCATTCAGCCCTATCCCTCCAAAAAACTGGACTAAAAACTCATTATTTTTATAAAAATATTGCGTATGAAGTCCAAAAATAAACGCTTGAGAATTTTGTCTAATACTTGCTTGATTATAAATACCATACAAATAGCTAAAAGACGCACCGACACTCAAATAATGCTCTGGCTCTTGCAACAAAATCCTATCATAGCCCATAGTGATACCCGTTGCTCCCAAACTACCCTCATAGTTATAATAACTTCCCACTATACTTGCATAAACACTATTTCTATAATCAAGCACATCTTTTTGTGACACTAAAGAATCAAGTACTAAATTTTGATTCTCTTTATAATCCTTAAAATCAAGACTTCCTTTATCATTTTGCGCAAGATAAGCTTTTGCTTTAAAATCCACTTTAGCAATTTGCTGGTTGAGTGATTTTTGATTTCTCAAAGAAGAAAAATTTACAATAGTATTTAAAAGACCCAAATTAAGACTAAAATCAGAATTGGCAATTTTTGATAGATTACTATCAACTTCTTCCAAAAAACTATAAAGCCCTATATTTCCACTATCGCCCGCCCCAAGAATCAAAACATCTGTAAAAATATCTTTAAAAACCTTTTGACCCCTATCATTTGTTCTTGCAATACTTTCTAACAAACCTCTAAATTGTCCCGTAATTTGGTTGGTTTTTTCTAGTTTTTGCACCGCTAACGCTTCATCACTTTCATTTTGAACATTCAAAATATAAGTATCAAGCCAATCTAAATTTTTATCTCCAACCACTATATCATTTTGCTTCTTTTCAAAAACAAGATTAATCTCACTAGGTGTGGTAATTGTCTTAGGATTTATGGTTCTCAAATAATCTGGATTTAAGAATATTACATCTTTTGAAGTTCTTGAATCAAGAATAGTATTTGCTTTGATTAAGTTATAAGGAGTATTGTATTTTGCATAAACAAAGCTTTCTTCTTTATTATCAAACAAAAGCGCACTTCCATTACTCAAACTCAAAGTTCCTGTAAGACTTAAAGTAGAAAGCAAGCTATGAAATGTAATCGCAGAATCATAGCTCAAAGTAGAGGAGCTCTCATCACTGCCAAGAAATATATCTTTGATAAAAAGATCCCCCAATACAACACTTTGCTGATTAAAAAGTCTTAAAAAAGCAATACTATTTTCAGTCCCTCCAGACAAGAGTGCCTGATTATTTCCATAAAAATCCACATATCTTGCCTTGAAACTAGATGTAGAATCAAGACTTATAGTATAAGTATTTTGACTTGTAGGCACCAAATCCAAAGAAACAATCTTATTATTTCTAAAAAATCTTTTATCCTTAGCCTCAAAAGTTCCAAATTTCAAAGGATTGCTAGATGTATTTGAAATGACAAAATTTGTTTGATTTATCCCCCCTAAATTTCCCTCAAAATAAAATGTCTCATCTTTTTGAGAAACTCCTGCAACTGCTTTTTGCAAAAAAGTCGCAAGATCAGAACTTGTGTTTCTGACATTCTCTCCATCATAACTATCAGAATAAATTTTTTGATCCCCACCAAAATAAACTTTTGTGCGATCTGCTTTAATACTACTAAGCAATGTTGCATTACGACCTAAAATAAATATTGAACTATTATCAATAGTTTGCGTAGATTCATCTTTTTGTGCGATGACAATCTCATCTAATACAAAGATTCTATTCTCCCAATCCTCTTGATCCAATCTTGTAGGAGTAGAATAGATATCATCTCCTGTAATCCTTGCTACATGCTCTGCACTTCCCTTTGGCAAATAAGCATGAATAACTGGATGACCCTGAAGTACCAATTTCCCATTATAATGCTCAATTTTTCCATCTGGATTAGTAATATTTCCATCAAAAGCCAAAAGATTCTCTCCATAGCCTGATTCACAAAATGTAGGATTTGTATCACTCCAAGGACAAGCTTCCTGACTCTGTCCATCTTTATAAATGATGATATTATTTCCGATATTGCCGTGAAATAAAAAGCTCCCAGAGCCTTCAATTGGCATATCAAGTGCATTAGACATCTTTTTTTTAATATCAATCTTTGCAATCTTACTGCCTGTATTGATAATCCTAGCTCCATTATCTGATGCTTGGATAATATTAAAGGTAAAATCATTTCCTTTAATATCCAAAGTTCCACCTCTAGAAAAAAAGAACACACGATCAGGATCTATAGAGGAGCCTTTGCCCTCTATAAGCTCTAAAGTTGGTCTGCCACTTACAAGAACAATACCATCAAAAGCAAGATCTTGAGTATTTAAAACAACCTTTCCATCTCCCAGTCTTAAAAAACCCTCATTTGCAACAAAAACATTTAAAGTGCCCTTTCCAATTTTATGTAAAGAATCTGGTATCACTTCATAGCCAGGTCTGCCTGAAGTATATTTTTTACCACCAACTCCTTTGACATACCAATCCACTTGGCTCCCCTCGCCAATACTTAGCCCTGCTCCCTTCCAAAAAAAGCTCTCCCCTGCATCAGCACTCTTAAAAACATAGTGCTGATTCTCATCAAAATAAATTCCCCCATGCCCTTGATCAATATTAGAACCAAGAAAAATCTCTCCACCACCTTGTAAAATAAGATCCTTATTATTTTTTGCTTCAAAATCTCCTAATTTTTCTCCACTATCCCATAGCACTTTTGAATGATTTAAGGCTATGGCAGGATTAGTATTGCGCTCTATTAGCTTATCAAGTTCGCTTTGCCTATAGGGAGCATAAATCGTGAAAGTGCTACGATTACTAGAATTGAGAGCTCCAATTACAACCCATTTTTGCTCTAAGGTATCCCATACAAACATAGGAGATCCACTATCTCCTGCTGTTGAAGTGTTTGAAAGAAAGGTATCTTGTATGTCAAATTGTATTTTCCCGTGTCCAAGTACATGAGAATATCTCAATCTTCCACCTGTCCTAATTCCTGCACCTTGAATCTCAACTATTTCTCCATTTTCTTTTCGATACCTAGCAGCCCCCTGACCAGTTCTCCAATTTTCGGTATAGCGCGTGGTATCAAGCCCCTCACCCTCACCTAATTCCAAAAAACCATCCGGAGACACCAACCCTGTGAAAAATTTATCATATCGCACATAGCCAGTGTCAGTAATATGAACTTCCATTTCTTCAGAATCTACTTTTGTATAGGTAAAATCCATAGCTTCAAGACTTCCAAAAATTGTATGTGTTGCAGTAAATATATAAGAACCATAGACCAATGTTGCAACTCCACTATTATCTGTAGATCCTATAAAATCTGGCATAGGGGCATTGAGAGCAAAAACCTTGCCTGTGTTTTTTTCAGTCAAAGTAAGATTAGTAGCACCTGGGGTAAATTTCCCTTTGTTTTGTCCAAAATCCAAATAATATTGATAGGAAAAATTATAGTCTGCGATATTAGAAAACGCAACAGAAGCACCAAAACTCAAACCAATGATTAAAGATTTTTTCACCATCGACCCCTAAAAGTTCTATTCTCCAATGCTTGGCATAGTCTAGACTTAGAGCATTTCAAAGGCTTTGAAGTCCAAAGACCTAATCTAAAGACTTAGGTATTTGAAAGCCTAGTGTGGTTTAAAGACCCAACATTTAAAAGCTAATATTCACAGACTTAGCATTCAAAGGCTAGTGTCAAAGACCCATACTTGAAGACCAACATCTAAAAACCTAAAGACCCAATACAAAGATCCAACATTCAAAGGCTTTTTTCTACTTTTCTAAAAGCTTAAAAATTTTGGCCTTGGTTTAAACCACCAAATCCATCAAATTTTTATACCTTTATCACAGAGATTATTGCCAAGTTTATATCCTCTTTATATTTTTTGAAGACATCTAGCTTGCTAAAGTTTTGTAAAAGCCATCAGTCTTCTACTTTGCTTATAAAAGAAAAATTTTTAGGGGCTGATTATAACAAAAATACCTAGTATCTATTTTTCAAATTGTAATAAGCATAGAATATACCTACAAGATTATTTATATTTGTTACAAATTTTTTTATTTAGATTATATTTACTACACAATTTTTATAGAGAAGCCTAGATTCTTTCCATAAATACATTATTTGTAATCGCGCTTTAGTTTTTCCATAAACCATAAACTCATTATTTTTAAAAAATAGACTCTAGTTTCTTCCCACAGACATATCAGAATTTTTATAAGCAAGCTTAGATTTTCTTCATAGATGCATTATTTTATAAGCAATTCTAGTTTTTTGCGTAAAACACATCAAAATTCTTATAAATAAGCTTAGATTCTATAAACACATCATTCTTACAAGCAAGCTTCAGACTCTTTACTACAAGCACATCAAAAAACATCGATCTTTTTCACACAAAACCCACTTTTCTTAAGATACTCTTAGACTTTATCTTTGCCTATTGCTAGACCATCCTTTGTTTCTAGCGTGTATTATTTAGTTGATTTTTAGCTATTTTTTATTATCTCTTAAGTCTCTTTCTATCAGTTTTCATCCTCTTTTTCTATAATATTTATATTCCCATCAATTATCTCAATCTCAAAATTTGGCAATGATGGGGGTTTAGGATCTGGTTTTTTAATGATTTTTAGTGGGATTTTTTCCTTTGAGCCATACTTATTTAAAAACTTGCATAGTTCTCCAAACTCTACACTTCTTATAGATTCTTTCTCCAAAATATCATAAACATAGGGACGATAAGCCCCCTCATAGTCTATACTTAGAGTTACTCTTAAATCATTTATACTTCTTGCATAGAAATAAGCTTGTGTAACTTTGTATGTATTTTTTCTTCCTCGATCATTCCAATAAGTCAAGATAACTTGCTCTCCCTCTTGTTTGAGATATATAGGGTTAAGCTCGCTCTCAAACTTATAATGAGAATAGAGCAAAAGAAGTTCTTGTATATCCACAACCCTAAGATAGCTCTCCTGTAAGTGTTTAAGATAGTGTGTAGCTCTACACTCCTTGAGGTCATCAAGGTTTGAGTCGATATAAAAATCAAAGATTTTACGCTTTTTATAAAAGCGTTTCTTTGAGCAAAGCCCACTGGCCAAAAAATCCAAAACATCTTTCTCTTCCCATACTCCTCCAAGATCTGTAGCCTCACCTAGAGTGATTTCAAAATGAAAATGCATTACACAATCCTTTAACTTCATCCCAACATTTAATCAAATGATCAAGGGGTATGTCTAAAATTGGTTCATACATGAAAGAATTAATATGGATATTTTCAGGAGTAATCATCAAAACTTTTTGCATGATTTGTTTTTCATTTGATGATAACAATCCTTTTACTTGATCAAATAATTTTATTGTTTGGTTTTCATCAAAAGCAATATCCACAGCCACTTTCTTAAACATAAATTCTTCAGCTTTTAATCTACATGCAATAGCCAACATAACCTTTATTTCCAATTTCATTGGATCATCAGTTATTTTTATTTTGTCAGCATTGCTATACAAACAATCTAAAAAACCTTTTTTACTATCAACTTCAGAATATTTTCGACTTGTAAAAATTTGTTCAACTATTTTAATTGCATCATCCAATATAAGTTCTTTTGTCTTATCTTTTATATGAAGAAAACTTGTAAGAAAATTATAATTTTCATCTTCCTTGCCTTTTGTGTATTCAATAATATTTCTTGCAAAAGGAATCATCATAATCAATCCAATTTCATCATTCTTAATGCTGTTGATATAGCTTTTTACATATCCTCCATGCTGAAATATAATTTTTCTTTCTTTATCTTTTGTTACAAGCATTGGGCGACTTTTATCTGTCCTATTTTTAAGAGTTCTATAAAAATCAAAATTATGTGTCATAACAATAAATTTAAAATCTTCATTTTTTTCTAAATCGCGAAGATATTCAATAATTGCGTGTTTATTACGATAATCAAACGAATCTGAAATATCATCAAAAATCAATAATTGTTTAGTTTTTAACGCTTCTCTTGCCTTAATTTCAAAAAGGATTTGCATAATATATAAAGCCCTTTTTTCACCATTGCTTAGGCAATCTTCCAACTCCTCTCTTTTAGTTCTTGTTTGCTCGCCATCATCAAATATAAAGTCCAGACTTGCAACTTGCTGTTTTAATAAAACATCTTCTTTATTTTTTAGCTCAACTTTAAAGGGGACATAAAACCTTGCGTTAAAAGTATCAATAATTTCTTCCCATGTTGAATATTCATTCTTCGCTCGTTCCAAAATATCTAAGATTTTATTTTTATCATTCCTAAACATTTCAACAATGTTTTCTACCAATGATAAATGTTGTTTCATATATGAAAACATCACTTCTTTTTTAAAACCTTCATAATCTGTAAGTTTTGTAATGATTGAATTATTTTTAATCAAAATCTCTTTAAAGGCTTTGAGAGTTTTATTTTTGATTTGTTTCTCGATTTTTTCAAAAGTTGCTTTTAGATTCGGATCATTGATAACCTTGTCTATAGCATTAGCAATTAGTATCCCTAACTCATCACTGGATTTAACTTTTTTACCCTTGATTTCTAGACAGTGTTTTGCTTTAAAAAACCTATCATCTTGCAAGACATTTTGCAACTCCTTTACCTGATGCGTTCCAAAAGGTCCATTCTCAGTGGTGGAAAAAATATCAGATTGAGATAAGAGTGCATTGTATTTTTCTAAATACTCTTCAATAAGCCCCTTGTTATTATTGATAAATTTTTTAACTTCCCCATCGTCGTCAAATACATCATGATACTTAAAAGTATATAGATCACTTTGGGATTGGATTGCATCCATATTCTCATCCAAGATCTGATAGATATTTTTATTATTAAAAACTTCAATAAATTCTTTTTCACAATCCTTGCTGTTTGTCTTCTTGTAAATTGCACTAAAAAGTTCTTTTTTCTTTTTGTCTAATTTTGTAAATACTTTGTCATATTCATCTTTTAAACTTTTGCTCGCTAAAAATGTGCTTATCTTTTTATAAGAATCAAGCTTATTATTATACGAATCAAATACTATCGTATTTTCACGACTGATTGGTTCTGTGTCAATAGATATTGTTGCACTGCTTTTTCGATGTTTTAAAATCCTATCTTCAGGTTGATTTTTCTTCAGTAAATCATTGACTGTATTTGCGAATGATGTTTTAAAAACTCCATTCTGAGCATAAATTACATAAATGTTGTTTTTGGTAAAATCCAACTCTTTATCTATCTTTCCAATACCATAACAATTTTCTATATTAATTTGTAATTTCACTTTTTATCCTTATTTTGATGATTTTTACTTCCTCATTGAGGTTACAGATTAAAAAATTGAGTTTAGATTCTAGTTTTTGGATAAAAGTCATCACTCCCCTCCTTTCATTATTTTTTCTTTAGTTTGGAATTATAGAATTCTTACGAGCAGTTTTTTGCAGAGAAAAAAGAAGTAATTATAAACCCCCTTATAATTTCAATATCCTTCGAGAGCTTTCTACACAATTCGCAATCATTTTGCTAATATAAATATTATTCCTAACCGAAATCCAAAAAGATGGACTCTTTCCTGCAACATATCCATCTTTTGCATCCAAAAAAACTTTTTCTCCCCAAGTAGGTTTTTTTTCATCAATCAATATCCCAATCTCGCTATAAAGTTTTTTTGCACACTCAATATATGCTCTTTCTGTATCAAATTGATCTGAAGTTCTATACCTACAATACCAAAATTCCAACTTGCTGTTTTTTATATTTGGGATATCAATTCTTGGAATCCAACCTCTAGCCTGCATATCATATCGTCTGGCTGTTGTTAATGCATAATCACCATAATAAACATTCTGAAATTCTTCATATAAACAACTAGGACCTAAAGTATATTTTTTTACTTCCCCTTCATTTGAAATTGGAACCGTTGCTGGAAAGCAAGAGTAGGCATAAATTATGGCTTTGATTTCAAGATCAGAAATTGCCTTAATATATTTAAAAAAATTAAAGTCTCTATCCTGATTCTCGGCATCCAAAATAACAATACACTTATGAAGGTGATCTTGAATTTTTTCAAGATACATACGGTTATCCGTGTCTAAAGCATTTAATCTTAATGCCAATGTTGAAAAATTTGAACTCAAAACCTCAATCTGTTTCAAAACATCGTCTATACAATCAGGATTAAAATGAATGGTTGGAATAAAGCTAACTCTTGATTTATATTGATTAACGAAATTCACCCATTTTTCATAGCCATTTTCATTTGATAAAAGCAAATCTTGAATTTGATCATTATCCAGTGTTTCTTCTGTAGTCAAATCCAAGATAAAACAACTCCCAGCAAAGATACTAACTACCTCTTCCATTTTTTTTTCAATAGATCCATTCCTATTTCTCGGAGTTATTCTTGATCTTGTAAGCTCTAGGATTGGCAAGATTTTTTTCTTATCTTCATTTGATAGCTCTTTATATGCCCTAAGCTCCGAATCTCGACTTTTTAAAATTGGAAAATAGTAATATTCCATCTTAGTACTCCTTGAGATAACCCAATTTAAAAGCACGATACTTTATTGCCGAATATGAAACTTGAAAAAAATCAGCCAAAGTTTCTACTTTTACATTCCCTTGTCTTATTTCATTTTCAAACGAGTTTTGTGGCATTAGCAAATCTGCGGCAAATCCATTGGCTTCAACCTCTCGTTGATTATTTAGATTATTATCCGATCGAAAAAGAATGCCATCCTCAATTTTATTACCCTGCATTAAAAAATCCTTATGAAGAACAAAGTGTGCAAATTCATGTGCCAATGTAAAGCGTCTCCTAACCAAAGAATGGTATTTATTAATAACTATTTGATAAATACCACTATTTCGATATTCAATTTTTCCAGAAATATCACTATCAAAATAATCTTCCCAATAGTCAATTTCTTGAATATGAAGAATATAGGCAAAAATATCAAAAGGACAAGTCTCAACTCCTAAATTTCTCGCATGCTCAAATATTTCTTTAATTGTTTTTTTATTGTAGGTGGTTAAATTTTCATTTCTTTTCCTGTTTATAAAAGCCATACCAGAATCCTCATTTTTTATTTTCTAAAATCATCTCTTCATTTCCAAGATTTAGTATTTCTATTTGCTCTACTTGTTTTTTAAGCATATCAATATCTTTTTCAACAATTTCAAATTTTTCCTTCATTTGAGATGCAACATATGCATTAACAACTTCCTGTGTTAATTTTTTTACATCTATTTCTTTGCTTAAATAATTTTTTATTTCTTTTTTTGTATTTGTGTCAATATCATCATTTTTCCGTTTAAGATAAATAAATGATGAAATACCAAATAAACCTACAATCGCAGATAAAATCAATACAAAGTTATTGTAATAAGAAATATAAAAACCAAAATAGTCTTTTGCTGAAATTAATTTACTTTCAGCAACTAACTGTTCTAGAGTTTTATGCTTGTCTTCATCCAAGACAATTTGATTCCCTATTAGAGAAACAACCTTCAAAATCTCATCATATGCATACCATACAACAAAAGCAAATAAACCAAAAAAGATCAAAGTCCAAAAAGCCAGAATGAAAAAACCCGGTGACAAAAATTTCAAAAAACTCAAACACTCTCCTCAATGGAAATTTTACCAAACAATAAAAATAAATCATCTGGATGTATTGTATTTAAGTTTCTTTCAAATTCACTCCTTAAAAGTAAAAAGTTTTCCATATAACGATCACTTAACTCACTTATAATCATTTTTTTTAAATCCGTTTTTTTGAACTTCTGAACGATGTGATGTCTAATCTCAAATGCGGTTTGATTGCTTCTCTCTCGATATTCTTTGAGCGTGTTCTGTGCAATAAAAAGCGATTGATAATATGCAAGTGGTGTATTTTTTTTTGCTTTTCTATTGAGAATAAATTTTTTATTCTCAATATCAAAAAAATATATACCAACATCTTGAGGTAATTTTACTATCGAGTTTGAAAATTTTTTGTCAAGGATTACATAAACCTTATCACATATTTTAAGATAGTCTTCTAGTTGCCCTTCAAGCTTAGTAAGATTATCTTTTGCTGACTTAATTTCATAACCAACAATATTGTTTTTTTCAACAGATAAAATATCCATCTTCCGTTTGCCTCCAATGATTGGAACCTCTATGGAAGCAAATAACAAATCTCGATTTTCTTTAATCATTTCTTGTAAAAATAAGCATTTGATTTGTTTTTCAGTCATTGTTTCTCCTAAATGACTTTAATTTTTTTCTCTGTGAGATTGTAGAGGATATAGGTTAAAGAACTGATTTTAAGTTCTAGCTCTTGGATAAAAATCATTACTTTTCCTCTCATCATTACTTGTTCTTTAGTTTGGAATTATAGAATTCTTACGAGCAGTTTTTTGGAGAGAAAAAAGCATCAAAACCATCAAGATACAATACACCACACTAAGACTTTCCACAGCAGGAAATGAAACAGAGGGTGAAGATTTTAAAAATTTGCCTACAAAGGGAAGTAAAAGAGTGGGCTTGAAAATCAAAACGCCCACGCAAACCAAATAAGATATCC